>NZ_JBEZJP010000626.1:0-3370 GCF_040653175.1 Actinomadura sp. NPDC048032 | reverse complement strand
GTCCAGGAGATCGGGGACCGAGCATGGCCGGGGTCCGTCCACCCGGTTAACGATCAGTGAAGTTATCGCTCTCATCGCGGGACCCGGTCACGGCACGGCAGTAGGCTCGGCGCGAAACCAGCGCAGGTCGGAGAGGAACCGGGCCCTTGAGCGTGATCAATGTCGGGCAGGCGATCGTCCTCGGGATCGTGGAGGGCCTGACCGAGTTCCTCCCGGTCTCCTCGACCGGGCACTTGAAGATCACCGAGGGTCTGATGAACATCCCGGTGGACGACAAGTCCGTGGTCGGGTTCACCGCGGTGATCCAGGTCGGCGCGATCGCGGCGGTGCTGGTGTACTTCTTCTCCGACATCGTCCGGATCGTCAAGGCGTGGGGCGTCGGGATCGCCCGGCCGTCCGAGCGCTACCACCACGACTACAAGTTCGCCTGGTGGGTCATCTACGCCACCATCCCGGTCGTGATCGTCGGGGTCGCCGCCAAGCCCCTCATCGAAGGCCCGCTCGCCTCGCTGTGGGTGGTCGCCGGGTCCCTGATCGGCGGCAGCGCCGTGATGTTCGCCGCGGACCGGCTCGGGACGCACAAGCGCGGCGAGGACGACACGTCCCTCACCGACGCCATGCTGATCGGCTCCTCGCAGATCCTCGCCCTGCTGTTCCCCGGCTTCTCCCGCTCGGGCGCGACGATGTCGACCGGGCTCATGCTCGGCCTCGACCGGGTCGCCGCGACCCGCCTGTCGTTCTTCCTGGGCATCCCCGCGCTGACCGGCGCCGGCATCTACGAGCTGCCGTCCGCGCTCGGCTCGGGCGCCGGCGTCCTGCCGCTCGCGGTGGGCACGGCGGTGTCGTTCGTCGTGGCCTACGCCTCCATCGCCTGGCTGCTGCGGTTCGTGGCCCGGCACAGCTTCACCTCGTTCGTGGTCTACCGCATCGTCGTCGGCCTCCTGCTGTTCGGCCTCCTCGGCGCGGGAACGTTGAACGCCTGAGCCTCGCGGGGTATGCGGAAGACTGTCACGGTCCGCACGCCGGTGGGAGCACCGCGTGCGCGCACACCCCGCTGAGGAACGGAGCGCCGAGCATGAACGACGCGATGTGGGCCGGAACGGTCTCCATCACCGGGCACGGGAAGGACGAGCTGGAGGCGTACCTGGCGCGGCCGCTGGGCGACGCCCCGCGCGGCGGCGTCGTGGTGATCCACCACATGCCCGGCTACGACCCCGGCACCAAGGAGTTCGTCCGGACGTTCGCCGCGCACGGATACGCCGCGATCGCCCCGAACCTGTACTCGCGCGAGGGCGCGGGCGCGAGCCCGGACGACCAGGCCGCCGCCGCCCGCGCCAAGGGCGGCGTCCCGGACGAGCAGCTCGTCGGCGACGTCGCCGGGGCCGCCGCGCATCTGAACTCGCTCGACCACGCCAACGGCCGGGTCGGCGTGATCGGGCACTGCTCGGGCGGGCGGCACGCGTTCCTGGCCGCCTGCGAGCTGGACCTCGACGCGGCCGTCGACTGCTACGGCGCCTTCGTCGTCGACGACCCGCCCGAGGACTACCCGACCTCCGCCCGGTCGATCGTCTCCAAGGCGCCCGGCCTGTCGTGCCCGCTGCTCGGCCTGTTCGGCGAGGAGGACCGGTTCCCCGCGCCCGAGGAGGTCGCCGCGCTGGACGCCGAGCTGACCAGGCTCGGCAAGGAGCACGAGTTCCACACCTATCCCGGCGCGGGGCACGCGTTCTTCGCCGTCGAGCGGCCCGCCTTCCGTCCCGCCGCCGCCAAGGACGGCTGGGGGAAGATCTTCGCCTTCTTCGACCGCCACCTGGGCGCCTGAAAGGAGACTCTCATGTGCACCTACCAGACGGTGAAGATGGAACTGGACGGCGCGGCGAAAGGAGCGAACGGCTGGTTCACGGTGACCGGCGGCGCGGTCTACGTCGACCACCCGTACCACGCCTGTCACGAGCACACCGTGAACATCGACTTCACCAACGCCGGGGAGGGGCCGTCCGCGCGCGTCGCGGTCGAGCTGACGGAGGAGTCGGCGCTGGCGCTGATCGAGGCCATCCAGGCGGCCCTCGCCGCCGCCCCTCCCGGCCTCGCCTCGGCCGCCGGCTGAGATAGGGATTCACCCAGCGACATTTTAGGGAAAGGCCGAAACAGGCGAGACGCGTCCGTTTCCAGGTGAATTGGCGGCATGGCGCCAGGAACCCTTACGTTGGCTCCGTCGCTCATCGCATGCATGTCGTTACGGACATGTTCCATATCCCGCTTGGAGAGGACCTCAATGGAGATCCCGCTCGTCATCGACCCGGCCGGCAGCGACGTCCAGGGAGAGGCCGCGAAACTGCGGGCGCGGGGCCCGGTGACCCCGGTGGAGCTGCCCGGCGGCGTCGTCGCCTGGGCGGTGACCGGCCAGGAGCAGCTCAAGCGGCTGCTGGCCGACCCGCGGGTGTCCAAGGACCCGAACCTGCACTGGACGAAATGGATCGACGGCGAGATCGCGGAGGACTGGCCGCTGAGCCTGTGGGTCTCGGTGCGGAACATGTTCACCGCCTACGGCGACGACCACCGGCGGCTCCGCACGATCATCTCCCGGGCGTTCACCCCGCGCCGCACCGAGGCGCTGCGGCCGGACGTGGAGGAGATCACCCGGTCGCTGCTGGACGGCCTGGCCGCCGCCCCCGGCGGCCGCGCCGACCTGCGCGAGGCGTTCGCCTACCCGCTGCCCATCGAGGTGATCTGCCGGCTGTTCGGCGTCCCCGACGAGACCCGCCCCGCGCTGCGCCGCTGCGTGGACGGCGTCTTCAACACGGCGCTGACCTCCGAGGAGGCCTTCGCCAACCAGACCGAGATGTACGGCATCCTGCAGGACTTCGTGGCGTTCCGGCGCCGCGAGCCCGCCGACGACCTGGCCGGGGAGCTCATCTCCTCCCGCGACGAGGACGGCTCGCGGCTGAGCGAGCAGGAGCTGGTCGACACGCTGATCCTGATGATCTCCGCCGGGCACGAGACGACGGTGAACCTGCTCGACCAGGCGATCACGGCGCTGCTGACGCACCCGGAGCAGCGCGCGCTCGTCCGGTCCGGCGAAGTGCCGTGGGCGGAGGTCATCGAGGAGGCGCTGCGCTGGCAGGCGCCGGTCGCGAACCTGCCGCTGCGCTACGCCGTGGAGGACATCGACGTCGACGGCGTGACGATCGGGAAGGGCGAGGCGATCCTCGTCGCCTACGCCGCCGCGGGACGCGACCTCGCCCTGCACGGCGACGACGCCGACCTGTTCGACGTCAGGCGGGCGAACAAGGAGCACATCTCGTTCGGGCACGGCGTGCACTACTGCGTCGGCTCCCACCTCGCGCGGCTGGAGGCCGAGATCGCGCTGCCG
>NZ_JBEZJP010000625.1:0-3372 GCF_040653175.1 Actinomadura sp. NPDC048032 | reverse complement strand
GGACGCGGCCGGGGAGATGCCCGGGTACGCCGAGCGCGCGATCGAGACGGCGCGCGAGGCGGGCGCCACCGGCGCCGAGGCCAGCCTGCTGGTCACGCTCGGCCTGTACCGCGAGTCGCGGGAGGCCGACACGGGCGTGGCGGAGGTGTTCGCCCGCGCCCACGAGCTGGCCGCGGCGGCCGGCGACAGCTCCATGATCGCGATGCGGGCGGCGTTCCACCACGCCCGGACGAAGTTCGACCGCGGCGACCTCGCGGGCGCGGTGCGCGCCGCCGACGCGGGCGTGAAGTACGCCGTCGACAACGGGATCGTGTGGAGCACGTTCGGCACCGTGCTGCGCTCCCTGCGCTACCTCGTCCACTACACGTCGGGGAACTGGGCGGAGGCGGGCCGGCTGGCCGACCAGTTCGCCGTGCAGGTCGTCCGCACGCCCGAGGCGCAGGTGTCGGCGTACGCCCTGTTCCTGGAGGTCGCGCAGGGCGCCCCGACGGTCGAGGAGCGACTGCGCTGGATCGCTCCACTGTGGGGGCAGGACGCGTTCGTCAACTACCTCGCCCGCGGGCTCGCGGCCGAGCACGCGCTGTGGCGCGGCGACCCGGACACGGCCGCCGAGCACATCGGCGACGTCGTCGACACCGTCTACGTCCAGACGGTCGGGGCCATCCGCATCGCGGCGACCGGGCTGTGGGCGGAGGCCGAGCGGGCGGCCCGCGCCCGCGCCGCCGACGACGACGAGGCGCTGCGGGCGGCGCGGGAGACCGGCGACATGCTCCTGCGGATCGCGCGCAGCGTCGTCGCGGTCAACGTCGACGGGCAGCCGCGCGGCTGGCTCGGCTGGGAGGGGCAGGGCTGGCTGGCCCGCGCGGAGGCCGAGCGCCGCCGCCTCGACGGCGTCCACGACGTGGAGCTGTGGCGCAGGGCGGCCGAGCTGTTCACCTACGGCGACGCCGACGGCGGGTTCGTCTACGAGGTGGCGCGGTCGCGGTGGCGGCTGGCGGAGGCGCTGGCCGAGAACGGCGAGCGGGACGAGGCCGCCGTGCAGTGGCGGGCGGCCGTGCGGGCCGCCGAGCGGCTCGGCGCCGCGCCGCTGCTGGCCGCGCTGCGCGACCTCGGCGCCCGCGCCGGGCTCGGGACCGGCCGCGCGGGCGCGGAGCCGCGGACCGGGCCGTCCGGTCCGCTCGCCTCCCTCACCGGGCGCGAGCGGGAGGTGCTGAAGCTCGTCGCCGAGGGCCGCAACAACCGGGAGATCGCGGCGGCGCTGTTCATCTCACCCAAGACGGCGAGCGTGCACGTGTCGAACATCCTCGGCAAGCTGAACGTCTCCAGCCGCACCCAGGCCGCCGCCGTCGCCCACCGCGAGGGAATCTGATCTTGCGATGGCGGACCGGGCGCCGGTAATGTGCATTTCGTGACTGCCGGGTCGGCCATGGGCCACGAGCGAGTGAGGTTCCCGGCCTCCGAGTGAGGCCGGAGCGGGCCCGAGGCCCGCCTCTTCCACTCCCCCTTCCTCTTCACCTTCCGCGCGCGCAGCGCATTGTCCTTCATGCGCGCAGCGCGACGTCATCAGGCATGCCCGCGCTTCCGGCATGCCCTTTCATCACCTTTCCCAAGCCGCGGCCGCGCGTTCTTTCCGCGGCTTATTCGCCATGCCCGAAAACAGGAGACGAATGGATTTCAACAAGCAGGTCATCGAGGAGTTCCGCGCGAACGGCGGGCGGGTCGGCGGCCCGTTCGAGGGCGGGCGGCTGCTCCTGCTGACCACCACCGGAGCGCGCTCCGGCGCCCCGCACACGACGCCGCTCGGCTACCTGCCCGACGGTGTCGGGCGCGTCCTGGTCATCGCCTCGGCCGGGGGCTCGCCGAGGAACCCCGCCTGGTTCCACAACCTGGTGGCGAACCCGCGCGTCACGGTCGAGAGCGGCGTCTTCGCCTACGAGGCCGACGCGGTCGTCCTGGAGGGGGACGAGCGCGACCGGGCCTTCGCGCGGGCCGCCGAGGCCGATCCCGGCTGGGCCGCGTACGAGGAGAAGTCGGGGCGGACGCTGCCCGTCGTCGCGCTGGTCCAGGTCGCCGCCGGACCGCCCGCCGGACCGGAGTCGCCCAGCGCCATGCTGGTCGCGGTGCACGACGCGTTCCGCGGGGAGCTGGAGCTGATCCGGAAGGAGGTCGCCGCGTCCGGGGCCGCCGTGGGCGCCCAGCTGCGGGTCAACTGCCTGACGATGTGCCAGGGGCTCGGCCACCACCACATGGGCGAGGACCAGCGGTTGTTCCCCGTCCTGGAGCGGCGCCACCCCGAGCTCGGGCCGGTGCTGGCGGAGCTGAGGGACGAGCACGAGACGATCAGCGCGCTGCTGGAGGAGCTGCGCCGCGTCCTGGACGCCGGCGACTCCGCGTCGCTGCTCGCCGAGGTCGGCCGGCTCGCCGCCGCGCTGGAGGCGCACCTCGACCGCGAGGAGGAGCGGCTCGTCCCGCTCCTGGACGCCCTGGAGTTCTAGGGGGCGCGCCTAGAGGAGGCCGCGGCCGGGGATCAGCGGCAGGTCCAGGGCGGTGAGCAGGCCGGGGGGCGCCTCGACGACGGCGGGGACGGCGTTGACCAGGCGCATCGCGGTGGCCTTCAGGCCCGCGGTGTTGTGGTCGCCGTCGGTGCCGAGGAGCCTCAGGTCCACCGTGTAGTTCGGCTCGCCGCGGACCTCGACGCGGTAGCAGCCCGCGCCGGCGGGCTGGGGCCAGTCGGGGGCGAGGTCGTCGCGGAGCCGGGTGACGTGCTCCAGGACGACGACGGCCTCGCCGCCGCGCATGCCCCCCACCTCGAACCGCAGGGCGGCGGCCGTGCCCTTCTCGATGGTCCCGGCGGAGACGGCGAAGGTCTCGGGCGCGGGCAGGCGGGTGTGCCACTCGGCGATCCCGTCCAGCTCCACGCCGAGGCCGGCGGCGATCTGCCGGACGACGCTCCCCCACGCCATGGTGAGGACGCCGGGCTGCAGCAGCATCGGCACGTCGTTCATCGGCCGGCCGAAGCCCATGATGTCGAACAGGACCGTGGCCTGGTCGTAGGTGTTGTAGTTGAGGATCTCCATGCAGCGCACCTGCTCGATGCGCTCGCTGATGCCGGTGACGGCGAGCGGGAGCACGTCGTTGGCGAAGCCGGGGTCGATGCCGTTGACGAACAGGGACGCGCCGCCGGCCGCCGCCGCCTCGCGCACCGGGTCGGACATCCCGGGCGGGACGACGCCGTCCGGGAACTGCAGGAAGACGGGGCTGCTGGAGACGACGTTCACCCCGGCGCGCAGGATGCGGCACAGGTCGTCGATCGCCTCCGTCAGCCGGACGTCGGCCATCGAGGTGTAGACGACGCAGTCGGGTCGCAGGGCC
>NZ_JBEZJP010000624.1:0-3372 GCF_040653175.1 Actinomadura sp. NPDC048032 | reverse complement strand
GCGGTCCTGGCGATGATCGTGATCGCGGTGGCGCTGGCCGCGCTGCGCCCCTCCGCGGGGGCCGAGGCGCTCGACCCGGAGTCGCTCGGCGGCTGCGCGGTGCCCGGGGCGGCGGCCGCGCCGGACGGATCGCTGCGCGCCGCGTTCGGGCAGCCGGTCACCGACCTCGACCCCTACAACGCGGGGACGGCGGTCGACGAGGCGTCGCTGATCGTCAAGCGGCTGGTGTTCGACACGCTCGTCCGCTACGAGGGCGGGCGGCTCGCGCCCGGCCTGGCGACGTCGTGGCGGCGGACGGACGACACGACGTGGGTGTTCGACCTGCGCCCCGGCGTCCGCTTCCACGACGGGAGCCCGCTGACCGCGCGGGACGTCGTCGCCTGCGTGGAGCGCACCAAGGCGGTGAAGTCGGCGCAGTCCGCGCTGTGGGCCACGGTGAAGTCCGCGCGGGCCGAGGGCGACCACCGCGTCACGTTCGTGACGGACGGCCCGATGGGCACCCTGCCGGTGAACCTGACCCTGCTGTTCATCGTGCCGGCCCGGCGCGTGGCCGACCCGGCGCAGAAGCGCCGCCCGGTGGGCTCGGGCCCGTTCCGCGTGACGGGGTTCACCCCGTCGACCAACGTGGAGCTGGCCCGGTTCGACGGGTACTGGGGAGGCCGCGCCGGGCTGCCCGGCATCTCGATGCCGTTCATCGCCGAGACCTCCAGCGCGATCACGGCGCTGCGCAACGGGGACGTGGACCTGCTGTGGCCCGTCCCGTCCGACCAGCTCGGCGAGGTGCGGGGGCGGCGCGGCGTCCGGGTCCAGACGGTGCCGAGCTGGACCTACTACCTCACGTGGTTCAACTGCGGCCGCAAGCCGTTCACCGACCCGAGGGTCCGGCGGGCGATGTGGCAGGCGCTCGACATGGAGGAGATCGTCGGGAAGCTGTTCGGCGCGGGAGCCGAGCGCATGCGCGCGCCGATCCCCTCGACCGTCTTCGGCTACGCCGAGCAGGCGCCGTACCGGTACGACCCCGCGGCGGCCCGCGCGGCGCTGCGCGCCGCCGGTCTCGGGGACGGCTTCGAGACCACGATGATGTGGTTCGACGCCACCGGCCCCCTTGCCCGGGAGCTGGCCCAGTCGATGATCTCGGGGTGGGCGCGGATCGGGGTCGAGGTCAGGCCGCAGAGCATCGAGAAGGCCCAGTGGCTGCAGCGCCTCAACTCCCTCGACTGGGACATGGAGCTGCAGACCAACACCGTGACGACCGGCGACGCCGCGTTCACCCTCGGCCGGCTCTACACGTCCAAGGCCGACCGGATGGGCTACCGCAATCCCGGGCTGGACGCGGTGCTCGCCGAGGCCGGGCAGGCCGCCGACCCCGGGCAGCGCGAGGAGCTGTACGCGCGGGCCTGCAAGACGATCTGGGACGACGCGGTCGGGATCTTCCCCGCCGCGCTCACCACCGCCTACGGGCTGCGGACCGGGCTCTCCGGCTTCACCCCGGCGGCGAACAACCAGCCGGACCTGTCCACGGTCAGGAGGAACCCATGACACCCCGCCGCAGGGCCACCCTGCGGGACATCGCCGCCGCCCTCGACCTGTCGGTCAACACGGTGTCCCGCGCCCTGGCCGGCAAGGACGCGGTCAGCCCCGAGACCCGCGAGCGGGTGCGGGCCGAGGCCGAACGCCTCGGGTACGTGCCGAACACCATGGCGCGGTCCCTCGTGCAGGGCAACGCGATGACCCTCGGGCTGGTCATCACCAACCCGTCCAACCCCTTCTACACCCGTCTGATCAGCGCCATCGAGGAGCGCGGCCGGGTCCACGGCTACTCGCTGATGCTGATGGTCACCGAGGACAGCGTCGACAACGAGCGGCGCGTCGTGGACGAGCTGATGCGCTGGGGCGTGGACGGCGTCCTGGCGGTGCCCGTCCAGCACGGGATCGACCACTGGGACCGGCTCCGCAAGTCCGGGACGCCGGTCGTCCTGGTCAACCGCGACCTGCCGGGGCTCGACACCGACCTCGTCGGCGTCGACTACTACGACAGCGCGCGGCGCGCCACCGAGCACCTCGTCGCCGAGGGCGCCCGCGACCTGTACCTGGTCGAGGAGGACCTGGACATCTCGCCCGTCGCGGAGCGCGTCCGAGGGTTCCGGTCCGTGCTCGACGAGCACGGCATCGCGGTCCGCGACGACCACATGGTGAAGGTGCCGACCCGGCGCCGCGAGGCCAGCTCGCAGCCGTGGGACCCGGTGGACTCCTACGAGATCGGGCGCGGGCTCGCCGCCCGCGTCGGGCCGGGCGCCGCCGTCCTGGCCGGCAACGACTACTTCGCCCTCGGCGTGTACCGGGCGCTCACCGAGCACGGGCTGAGCATCCCCGGCGACGTCCGCGTCGCCGGGCACGGCGACCACCCGTTCGCCGCCTATCTCGCGCCGCCGCTCACCACGGTCCGGCTGCCGGCCGCCGAGGTCGGCGCCGCCGCGGTGGACCGGCTCCTCGAACGGATGTCGGGCGAGTCCGGCGCGGGCTCCCCGCGGCAGACCCTGCTGCCGGCGGAACTGGTCGTCCGCGCCTCGTCGCGGACCGCGAACGGAGGCGGCTGATGGGACGGTTCCTGCTGAGGCGCGCCGGTCAGGCCCTCATCGTGGCCTGGGGCGCCGTCACGGTCGTGTTCCTCGTCGTGCGCGTCGTCCCCGGCGACCCCGCGACGCTGATCCTCGGACCGGACGCCAGTCCCGCGCAGCTCGCCTCCGTCCGGGCGGACTTCGGGCTGGACGAGCCGCTGTGGCGGCAGTACCTCGCGCACATGGGCGAGATTCTGCGCGGCGACTTCGGCGACTCGTGGCGGCTCGGCGGCGGCGCGATGGGCGCCGTCCTGGACCGGTTCCCCGCCACCCTGACGCTGGCCTCGCTCGCCCTGGTCATCACCCTCGCCGCCGGCTACCCGCTCGGCATGATGTGCGCGCGGCGGCCCGGCAGGATCCTCGACCTGCTGGTCTCCACGGGTTCGCTGGTCGGGCAGGCGGTGCCGTCGTTCTGGCTCGGCATCGTGCTGATCCTGCTGTTCGCGCGGCAGCTGAACTGGCTGCCGAGCACGGCGGGCGGCGGCCCGGAGGCGGTCATCCTGCCCTCGGTGACGCTGGCGCTGCCGTTCGTGGGCTGGCTGGCCCGGCTCGTCCGCAACGGCGCGCTGGAGGAGAGCGGCAAGGACTACGTCCGCACCGCCCGCGCGAAGGGGACCGGCGAGGGCGCCGTGATGTACGTGCACGTGGCGCGCAACATCGCGCTGCCCGTCGTCACCGTCCTCGGGCTGCTGATGGGCACGCACGACCGGCACCACGAGGCCGCGGTCGGTCTGCGCGGCGAAGCCGAGGTTGA
>NZ_JBEZJP010000623.1:0-3372 GCF_040653175.1 Actinomadura sp. NPDC048032 | reverse complement strand
AAGGCCCGGCTGCAGATCACCTCGGTCGCGGCGAGCATCTGGTTCCGGGCGTCCGGGACGAGCGCCAACTACCTGTGGCAGCTGCGCGCCGGCTCTCCCGGCGTCCTGAAGAAGCACGTCTGCGTGAACGGCGCCTACCAGGTGCTGGAGGAGAAGCGCCTGCCGTTCCCCGTCGAGACGGGCCGCTGGTACGACGTGGCGGTCGAGATGGAGGGCTCCACCTTCCGGACGTCCGTCGACGGCGCCGAGGTCGACACCACGACCGACGCCACGTACCGGACGGGCACGGTCGGGATGCGCAACGGCTCCACCGAGGCCAACGTATGGGACCGCGTCACCTTCACCGCCCCGGACGGTGAAGCGATCATCGACGAGGACTTCTCCGACGGCCGCGGCACCTTCGGCGCCGGCACGGTCGCCGGCGGCGCCCTGACCCTGGCCAAGGGGCAGTCGACACTGTCCTCGGCCGGGTCGCCCGACGACTCCTGGGCGCTGCTGCGCACCGAGTTCGTCCCGGAGGTCAAGCCGATCGCGGCCGCCGTGCTCCACGTCGCCGCCCAGTCTCCGGCGTCGATCCGCCAGTACCCGGCGAAGATCTGGGTGAACGGCGAGGTGGCCGGGTTCGCCTCCATGCGGGGCGGGGCCGGAGCGCCGAAATACCACTCCTTCGACGTGACCGGGGCGCTGGAGCCGGGCCGCCGCAACGCGCTCGCGGCCCTGGCGTTCACCCCGGAGGACAAGCGCTTCCTCGCCGAGCTCGTCGTCACCTACGCCGACGGGACGTCCACCACCGTCAGGAGCGGCCCGGCGTGGAAGGCGCGCCGCCAGGCGGGGTTGCTGCGCGACGCCGGGACGATCGGCTCCGGCTTCTACACCGGTCCCCAGGAGTACTGGGACATGCGGCAGGAGCCGGCCGGATGGACGAACCCCGGCTTCGACGACTCCGGCTGGGAGCCGGCGGTGGTCAAGGCGGCCATCGGCGGGCTGGAGCCCGCGCTCGTCGAACCGGTCGGGCTGTACGACGCCGGACCCGCGTCCGTGCGGAAGGTCTCGTCCGGCACCTGGCTCGTGGACCTCGGACGGGAGATCGCGGGCGGTCTGCGCCTGTCCGTGCGCGGCAAGGCCGGGCAGACCGTCGAGGTCCGGCTCGGCGAGGAGCTGAACGCCGACGGGACGGTCAGGCACGCGCTGCGCGCCGGCGTCACCTACCGGGAGGTGTGGACGCTCCGCGACGGCGAGCAGACCATCGAGCACTGGGGCTACCGAGGGTTCCGCTACGCGCAGCTCGTCTGCGACGACGACCTCGACCTGTCGCAGGCCGTCACCGGACGCGCCTGGCGGGCCGCCTGGCGCGACTCCGACGCGTCGTTCTCCAGCTCCAGCCCCGACCTCGACCGCGTGTACGAGCTGTGCCGCTACTCGATCGAGGCGACCCGCGGCGACCTCTACACCGACACGCCGACGCGCGAACGCGGCCCCTACGAGGGCGACGCGCTCATCAACCAGGCGTCCGAGTACGCGGTGCAGCGCTCGTTCGCGCTGGCCCGCGCCTCCGACGCCTACCTGGCCCGCAACCCCACCTGGCCGACCGAGTACCGGCTGATGAGCGTCATGTCGGCCTGGCAGGACTACCTGCACACCGGTGACCCGGAGCAGCTCGCCGCTGACTACGACATCCTCGCGTCCAAGCATCTGACGCCCCACCTCGGCGAGGACGGGCTCGTCCACAAGAAGCCCGCCTCGCCCACCCAGGACCTGGTCGACTGGCCCGCGTCCAATCGGGACGGCTACGTGTTCACCGACGTCAACACCGTCGTGAACGCCTGCCAGTACGCCGCGTTCACCGCCATGGCCGACATCGCGGACGCCCTGGGCAGGACGGCCGACGCGAAGAGCTGGCGGGAGCGCGCCGACACGCTGGCCAAGGCGATGCGGGAGAAGCTGCTCGACGCGTCCAACGGACGGTTCGTCGATGGAGCTGGCACCACCCACAGCGCGCAGCACGCCACCGTGTTCCCGGTCGCGCTCGGCGTGGCCGGGCCCGGAACGGTTCCCGACCCCGTCGTCCGCGCCTTGGGACAGACCCTCGCGGACGGCGGCATGAAGGTCAGCGTCTACGGCGCGCAGTTCCTGCTGGACGCCCTGTTCGCCACCGGCCAGGCCAAAGCCGCGATCGGGCTGATGACGGCCGGCGGCATGAGCTCCTGGCTGCACATGCTGGACGACCTCGGCGCGACCATCGTGGCCGAGGCGTGGGACCCGTCCCTCAAGCCCAACATGACGTTCTCGCACGCCTGGGGTTCGGCGCCCGCGAACGTCATCCCGCGCCATGTCCTCGGTGTGCGGATCACCGCGCCGGGAGCCGCCGAGATCGAGGTCCGGCCGCGCCCCGGCGACCTGACCCGGATCTCCGGGCGGGTCCCGACGATCCGCGGCCCCGTCTCCGTCGCGCTCGACCGCGCCGAGCGGTACCGCCTGGACGTGGACGTGCCGCCCGGCGCGTCCGCCCGCGTCGTCGTCGAGATCGGCGACGACGACCCGCGCGCGTACGGCGTCGCCGGTCCCCATGCCCGCGCCCCCCGCGCCACGAGCCGGGACGCCACCGGCCGGCTCCTCACCATCGGCCCGGTCGGCTCCGGCCGCATCACAGTGATCAGGAGAAGACAGTGAACGACGAACGCACGGGGCAGGGGTTCACCCGCAGGCGCGCCCTCCAGATCAGCGCCGCGGCCGCCGTCGTGGCGGGCGCGGGCCCGGTCCTCGGGGGCGAGGCCGCCGCCCAGGCCGCGCCCGGTCTCCCCGCGGGGCCGGCGGCGGGCGGGTTCGCCCGCCCCGGCGCGGCGGTGCGGCCCCGGTTCCGCTGGTGGTGGCCGGACGGCCTGGTCGACCCGGCGGAGATCCGGCGCGAGATCGACCAGATCGCGGACGCCGGGTTCGGCGGCGCGGAGATCGTCGCGGTGCACCACAGCATCCGCGACAAGTCCGTCCTGGACCCGGCGGGCCACGGCTGGGCCACCCCGGCCTGGAACGCCGGCGTGGAGGCCGCGCTCGACCAGGCGGCACGGCGCGGCGTGACCGTCGACCTGACGATCGGCCCGGCCTGGCCCGCCGCCGTCCCGACGATCACGCCGGACGACGAGGCCGCCGTCCAGGAACTCGCGTACGGGACGGTGCCCGTCGCGGGCGGCGCCACCCATGACGGCCCGGTCCCCGAGCCGGTCACCGCGCCCGAGGACGGCGTGACGAGGCGGCACCTCGTCGCCGTGCACGCCGTGCGGACCGCCGCCGCGAACACCACCCGCAAGGAGACCGGCCTCGACCCCGCGTCGTTCACCGACCTGACCCCGAAGGTCGCGGGGGAGCGGATCACCT
>NZ_JBEZJP010000622.1:0-3374 GCF_040653175.1 Actinomadura sp. NPDC048032 | reverse complement strand
GCCGTCGGGGCGGGGGGCGAACCGATCCGTCACGCCGGTCGTCGGACTCCATGAGATCGGCGTCAGTGGAAGGTGGACGAGTTGAGCGGCGAGGACTCCGGGTACGTGCCCCCGGACCACAAGACGACCGCCGAGTTCGGCGTCTCCAGGAAGTCCCCGGTGTCCGGAGAGCTGCCCCTTCCCGGGACGGTGGACGGTCCGGCCGACGGCGACGACCTGGACGACGACCTCTTCGACGGGGACGCCACGACCCATGACGTTCCCCCGTCGGACGCCGTGGTGATGCAGGACCTCCCGTCCGACGACCCCGAGGACGATCTGGAGACGACGTACCAGGACGGTCCGGGCGTCGAGCCGGACGACGACTTCGACAGGACGCTGCGCGATCCGGGCGTCATCACCTTCCAGAAGCCGCCGCCCGCGGACACCGTCGACGAGCTCGACGTGACCGCGTTCCAGCCTCCCGCCACCTTCACCGACATCCCCATGGAGCAGCCCGCCAGGCCCGCGCCGCCCCCGGCCGCTCCGCCCGTCCCGCCCCAGGCCGCTCCGCCCCAGGCCGCTCCGGCCGTCCCGCCACCGGCGCAGCCTGCCGCCTTCGAGCAGGGCGCGAACCCGGCGCCGGTGTACGCCCAGCCTCCCGCTCCGTACCAGGAGCGCGCCCAGGAGCCGCCGCCCTTCCGGGAGCCGGCGCCCTTCCCCGAGCCGGCGCTCTTCCCGGAGCAGGCGCCCCCGTCGGAGCAGGCGCCGCCCGCGCAGGTCGCGGCCCAGGCCGCCGCCCCGATGCCCGCCGAGGCGCCGTGGACGGAGCAGTTCGCCTCCGAGGAGGAGACGGCGAACCCGGCGGAGAGCGGCCCCCCGGCGTTCGCCTACGGGATGCCCGGGGCCCCTTCCCCCGCCCAGAGCACGATGCCCCCGCACCACGAGTCGACCGTCCCGCCGATGCCGCCGCCCGCGGTGGCGTCGCCGTCCGGCGGGCTGCCCGGCGGGCCGCCCGGCGGGCAGCCGCCGTCCCGGTCGCGGCGGCCGCCGGTCCTCATCCTGCTGGGCGCCCTGGTGGTGGTCCTCGTCCTGGTCGGCGTCGTGGCGCTGGTGCTCGGCGGCGGCTCCGAGAAGGGCAAGGCCTCCGGTCAGACGTCCCCGACCCCGTCGGCGAGCGGTCCGGCGACGGGCGGCGGCACCGGGCCCGCGCCGTCCGGCGCGCCCACGCCCGGCGGCGGCGCGCCCGCCACGCCCCCGCAGTCCGGGGCCCCCACGAACCAGCCGCCCGGGGGGCAGCAGCCCGGCGGGCAGCCCGTCACGCCGCCCCCGGTGACCACCGCCCCGATCGGGCCGCTCGTGCAGGGCAAGGGCATCACGTACCAGCTCGTCCAGCAGGACAGCGGGTACTTCGAGGGCAAGATGGTCATCACGAACCACACCAAGAAGCCCCTGAAGGCGTGGAAGCTGACGTTCAAGGCCCCCCGCGCCGACGTGAAGAACATCTGGGGCGCCCGGCTCGTGCACGGCGGCTCCACCGTCGAGATCAGGAACCTGGACGGCGTCCCCCCGATCCAGCCCGGCTCGACCTGGGACATCCAGTTCGGCGCGGCCGGGACGGCGTCCACCCCGAAGTCCTGCGTGCTGAACGGCAGGGCCTGCGGCTTCTGACCGGCGTACTAGGCTCTTGACCATGCGTATCGCCAGATTCTCCACCGACGACGGCATGTCCTTCGGTGTGGTGGAGGAGAACACCGTCGCCGTCATCGCGGCCCACCCCTTCGGGGAGCTGACCTTCACCGGGCAGCGCCTCCCGCTCGCCGACGTCCGGCTGCTCGCCCCGATCCTGCCCAGCAAGATCATCGCGATCGGGAAGAACTACGCCGACCACGTCCGCGAGATGGGCGGGGACGAGCCGCCCGCCGAGCCGGTGCTGTTCTCCAAGCCGTCCACCGCCGTGATCGGCCCGGGGGAGGCGATCGCCTACCCGCAGAAGCTGTCCGAGCGCGTCGACCACGAGGGCGAGCTCGCCGTCGTCATCGGCCGGATGTGCCGCGAGGTCCCGGCGGCCCGCGCCGCCGAGGTCATCCTCGGCTACACCTGCGCCAACGACGTCACCGCCCGCGACCTGCAGGCCAAGGACGGGCAGTGGACGCGGGCCAAGGGCTTCGACACGTTCTGCCCGATCGGCCCGTGGATCGAGACCGAGGTCGACCCCGCCGACCTGTCGATCTCCACCACCGTCAACGGGGAGGTGCGGCAGGAGGCCCGCACGTCCCTGCTGCTGCACGACGTCCCCACGCTGGTCGAGTACGTCAGCCAGGTCATGACGCTGCTGCCCGGCGACGTCATCCTGACCGGCACCCCCGCCGGCGTCGGCCCCCTGGAGGTCGGGGACGAGGTCACCGTCACCGTCGAGAACATCGGCAGCCTCACCAACCGGGTCATCGCCCGCGACTGAGGGGGCCCAGGTGTTCAGCGGCTTCAGCGACGAGGCGTTCGCCTTCTACGAGGGTTTGCAGGCCGACAACAGCAAGCCCTACTGGACGTCCCACAAGGACGCCTACGAGCGCCACGTGCGTGAGCCCTTGGCCGAGCTGTGCGCCGAACTCGAAGGCGAGTTCGGCGCGGTCAAGCTCTTCCGCCCCTACCGCGACGTCAGGTTCAGCAAGGACAAGACGCCGTACAAGACGCACCAGGGCGGCCACACCAGCGAGGGCTTCTACATCCAGGTCGACGCGGACGGGCTCATGGTCGCGGGCGGCATGTACGCCCCGACCCCCGACCAGCTCCGCCGCTACCGCGAGGCCGTCGCCTCCGACACCCACGGCGCCGAGCTGCGGGCCATCGTGGACGACCTCCGCGCCGCCGGCATGGAGATCGCCGGCGACCGCCTCAAGACCCGACCGCGCGGGACCGACCCCGACCACCCCCGCCTTGACCTCCTGCGGCACCGCTCCCTCTACGCCCGCGAGGGCTGGCCCGCCGACCCGTGGATGTCCGACGCCGACGAGGTCGTCTCCCGGGTCGGCGCGTCCTGGCGGCGCCTCCGCCCCCTCGTCGCCTGGGGTCACGAGCACATCGGACCGCCCGACTTCACCCGATGACCCTCCGGTCGGCCAATCGTTTTGGCCCTGCTCCCACTGTCCTGTATTCTCTTCGAGGCGCGAGCAACCAGCCGGAAACGGTTCGGGAGCCCGTACCTCACTGGGGTATGGTGTAATCGGCAGCACGAGTGATTCTGGTTCACTTAGTCTAGGTTCGAGTCCTGGTACCCCAGCTGCGTCCGCTCAGGCGGACACACGCCCCCGTCGTCTAGTGGCCTAGGACGCCGCCCTCTCAAGGCGGTAACGGCGGTTCGAATCCGCTCGGGGGTACGTGGCGGGCTTCCCTGC
>NZ_JBEZJP010000621.1:0-3376 GCF_040653175.1 Actinomadura sp. NPDC048032 | reverse complement strand
TCGCTGAGCTTCCTCGGCCTCGGCATCCCGCCTGACCAGGCGTCGTGGGGCGCGACCGTCTCGGCGGGCCGCGACTACCTCGGCTCGGCCTGGTGGATCTCCACGATGCCGGCGATCGCGCTGGCCGCCGTCGTCACCGGCGTCGGCCTCGTGGGCGACGCCTTCCGCGACCTGTCCGACCCGCGCTCGCAGATCTGATGGCGCACATCCCATGGAGGCGCACATGACCGTTCCAGCCGTCGATCACGCGCACGCCCCGGCCTCTGGGGACGTGGCCGCGGAGCTGCGCGACGTGCACATCGGGTTCCGCTCCGGCCGGCAGGTCACGCCGGTCGTGCGGGGCGTCGACCTGCGGCTGCGGCGCGGCCGCGTCCTCGCCCTGGTCGGCGAGTCCGGCAGCGGCAAGAGCCTGACCTCGCTCGCGCTCATCGGGCTGCTGCCGCCCGGCGCGCAGATCACCTCCGGGGCCGTCGTCCTGGAGGGCGAGGACACGGGCGGCTTCTCGGCCCGGCGCTGGCGCGAGACCCGCGGCAGCCGCGTCGCGATGATCTTCCAGGACCCGATGGCGGCGCTGAACCCCGGCTTCGCCGTCGGCCCGCAGATCGCCGAGCCCTTCCGGCGGCGCCTCGGCCTCGGCCGGCGGGAGGCCCGGGAGCGGGCGGTCGCGCTGATGCGCGAGGTCGGCATCGCCTCCGCCGAGTCCCGCTACGGCGACCACCCGCACGAGTTCTCCGGCGGCATGCGGCAGCGCGCGGTGATCGCGATGGCGCTGGCGCTCGGCCCGTCGGTGCTGCTGGCCGACGAGCCGACCACCGCGCTCGACGTCACGGTGCAGGCGCAGATCCTGCGGCTGCTCGCGCGGCGGCAGCGCGAGGCCGACCTCGCGACGCTGCTGGTCTCGCACGACCTCGGCGTGGTGGCGCGGGTCGCGCAGGACGTCGCGGTGATGTACGCCGGGCGGATCGTGGAGCGGGGCCCGCTGGACGCCGTCTACACGCGCCCCGCCCACCCGTACACGCTCGGCCTGCTGGAGGCCGTGCCGGACGCCGGGTCCGGCGGCCGCCTCAAGCCGATCGACGGCGTCCCGCCGGACCCGCGGCACCGTCCCGGCGGCTGCGCGTTCCACCCGCGCTGCCCGTTCGCGACCGACCGGTGCCGCACCGAGGACCCGCCGCTCACCGGGGACGGCGACCGCGCCGTCGCCTGCCACCACTCCGCGGAGGTCGTCGCCTCCCAGCACAGCGAGGAGCCCCGATGACGGCCACCGCGCAGGACACCGAGGTCGTGCTCAGGGTCAGCGGCCTGGAGGCGGGGTACGAGCGCCCCGGCCGCCACGGGTTCGGACGGCGGCGGGTGCCCGTCGTCGCCGGGCTCGACCTGACCGTGCGGGCCGGGCGGACGCTGGGCGTCGTCGGCGAGTCGGGCTGCGGCAAGTCGACGCTGGCGCGGGCCGTGGTGGGGCTGCGCCCGGCGTTCGCCGGGTCGATCGAGTTCGCGGGCGCGGACCTGGCGTCCGTCCCGCCCCGCCGGCGCCGCCGCATGAGCCGCGACCTGCAGATGGTGTTCCAGGACCCCTACACGTCGCTGAACCCGAGGATGACCGTCGCCGACGTCGTCGCCGAGGGCTGGCGCGTCCACCCGGGGATCGTGCCGCGCGACCGGGAGGACGCCGAGGTCGCCCGGCTCCTCGACCTCGTGGGCCTCGCCCCCGAGCACGGCCCCCGGCACCTGCACCAGTTGTCGGGCGGCCAGTGCCAGCGCGTCGCGATCGCCCGCGCCCTGGCGCTGCGGCCGAAGCTCCTGGTGTGCGACGAGGCGGTGTCCGCGCTGGACGTGTCGGTCCGCGCGCAGATCCTCAACCTGCTGGCGGACCTGCAGTCCGAGCTGGGCGTGGCGTACCTGTTCATCTCCCACGACCTGGACGTCGTCCGGCACATCGCCCACGACGTCGCCGTCATGTACCTCGGCACGATCGTCGAGCAGGGGCCGGCCGCCGAGGTGTTCGGCGACCCGCAGCACCCCTACACGCGGGCGCTGCTGTCGGCGGCGCCGTCCGTCCGCGACCGGCCCGGCGACGACGCGGGTGAGATCGTGCTGCGCGGGGAGGTGCCGTCGGCGGCCGAGCCGCCCAGCGGATGCCGGTTCCGGACCCGGTGCTACATGGCCGCCGACGTCTGCGAGCGGGAGACGCCCGCGCTCGTCCCGCGGGACGGGCTGCCCCAGGCGGTGGCCTGCCACTTCGCCGACGGCGCCGGAACGACGGCCCCGCCCGCGCGGGAACGGGCGCCGGAGGGCGGGGGCCGCGAGGGTCAGGCGCGGCCGTAGGCGTCGTCGAGGCGCTCGATGTCGTCCTCGTCGAACCGGCCGAAGGCGATCTCCATGACGCGCACGGCCGGGCCGTCCGAGCCGAGCCGGTGGGTCTCCCCCGCGCGGATCAGCACCCGCTCCCCCACCTCCGGGAGGACGCGGCGCCCGGCCACCTCGAACACCGCGCCGGGGTCGAGCGCGACCCACAGCTCGTCGCGGTCGCGGTGCCGCTGGAGGCTCAGCCGCTGCCCCGGCTCCACGTGAATGATCTTCACGGTGGACGGCTCGTTGAGGGTGAAGCGCTCGAAGCGGCCCCAGGGCCGCCGCTCGGTCCGCACGTCCGGCGCGGGCCGCGGGTCACGGCGGGCCTGGGGCTGCGCGCCGGTCGGCACGTCGGTCTGCACGGTCACCTCGGGGATCGCGGGTCGTCGGGCGGGCGGGGGCCGCGGGCTTCGGACGCGGCGGCGGGAAGCCCGCCGAGGACGAGGTCGACGAGGCCGTCGACGACGGCCTCGCGCGGCACGTCGTCGGCGTGGTCCAGCCACCAGTCGCCGGCCGTCTGCACCATGCCGACGATCGCGTGGCCCCACACGTAGGCGCGGGTCCGGTCCGCCATCTCCCCCTCGGCGATCATCACCTCGGCCAGCTCCCGGCTCACGTCCCGGATCATGGTGCTCATCGCGCTGTGCGTGGCCGTGTCCTCGGCGCTCGCCCGGTGCATGAGGAACCGGTAGAGGTTGAGGTTCTTGGAGATCGTCGCCAGGTAGGTGTCGATGGTGGAGCGGGTGCGGTCGCGGATCGGGTCGCCGCGGGAGAACTCGTCCCGGATGCCCTCGATCAGCTTGCGCGTGTGCCGCTCGGCCAGCGCCTGGTAGAGGCCGCTCTTGTCGCCGAAGTGGCGGTACAGGATCGGCTTGCTGATCCCCGCCTCCGCGGCGATCGCGGCCATGGACGCCTCGGGCCCCTCGCGCTGGATGACCCGGTCGGCCGCCTCCAGCAGGGCACGGCGGCGGCCGGGGTCACGCCGTGGTCCGGGCCCCGGCCGGCCCGCCGCACTCGTCATGACAGC
>NZ_JBEZJP010000620.1:0-3382 GCF_040653175.1 Actinomadura sp. NPDC048032 | reverse complement strand
GACCGCAGTGCGGCGCGCTGGTGATCCCGGCCGCCTCCGCGGTGTGCGCCGCCCCGTCCTCCGCATATCCCGACGCCCACAGGTCCCGCCGGCCGGCGGGTCGGGCCGAGCATTGTGTTCGCATACATCATCCGGCGCCTCATCGGTGCCGTCGTCATGTTGCTGCTGGTCAGCATGGTGACCTTCGGCATCTTCTTCTGGTTGCCCAAGATCGCCGGGCAGACGACCGACCAGATCGCGGCGTCCTACGTGGGCAAGGCGCCGACCGCCGAGGCCATCCAGGACACCAAGGAGCGGCTCGGCCTCGACAAGCCGGTCGTGGTGCAGTACGGCAACTACGTCAAGGCCATCGTCGTCGGCAAGGACTACAAGGCCGGCCCCGTGACCGACCACTGCCCCGCGCCGTGCCTCGGCTACTCGTTCCGTAGCAGCCAGCCGGTGCTGGAGACGCTGGTCGACCGGGCCCCGGCGACCCTGTCGCTGGCACTCGGCGCCGCGCTCGTCTGGCTCGTGGGCGGCATCGCCACCGGGGTGCTGTCGGCGTTGCGCAGAGGCTCGCTCTGGGACCGGACAGCGATGATCATCGCGCTGAGCGGCGTGTCGCTGCCCATCTACTTCACCGGCCTGGTCTCGCTCGCGCTGTTCTCCTACACACTCAAGATCTTCCCGGGCGGCGGCAGCTACACCCCGTTCACCTCCAATCCGGTGAGCTGGTTCCAGGCGCTGGTCCTGCCCTGGGTGACGCTCGCGTTCCTCTACGCCGCGATGTACGCGCGGCTCACCAGAGCGGGCATGCTGGAGACGATGAACGAGGACTACATCCGCACCGCCCGCGCCAAGGGCCTGTCGGAGGGAACGGTCGTCACCAAGCACGCGCTGCGCGCCTCGCTGACGCCGATCCTCACCATCTTCGGCCTCGACCTCGGCCTGCTGCTCGGCGGCGCGGTCCTGACGGAGAACACCTTCGGCATCCCGGGGCTGGGCCAGCTGGCGATCAGCTCGATCCGGGGCGGCGACCTGCCCATGGTGCTCGGCGTGACCCTGCTCACGGCGACCTCCATCATCGTGATCAACCTGATCGTCGACATGATGTACGCGATCGTCGACCCGAGAGTGAGGCTTGGCTGATGACCGGCACCGCGCCCGCCGCGGAGACCTCGGGCACCGGCGAGGCCCCGAGCGCGTTCCTCGAGGTCCGCGACCTCAAGATCCACTTCCCGACGGACGACGGCCTGGTCAAGTCCGTCGACGGCCTGTCGTTCCAGCTGGAGCGCGGCCGCACGCTCGGGATCGTGGGCGAGTCGGGCTCCGGCAAGAGCGTGACCAGCCTCGGCATCCTCGGCCTGCACAACCGGCGCAACGCCGACGTGTCCGGGGAGATCTGGCTGAACGGCAAGGAGCTCGTCGGCGCCTCGCAGGCCGAGGTGCGCCGGCTCCGCGGCCGCGACATGGCGATGATCTTCCAGGACCCGCTGTCGTCGATGCACCCCTTCTACACGGTCGGCCACCAGATCATCGAGGCCTACCGGGTGCACAACGACGTGTCCAAGTCGGTGGCCCGCAAGCACGCCATCGACATGCTCGGCAAGGTCGGCATCCCCAAGCCGGACAAGCGGGTGGACGACTACCCGCACCAGTTCTCCGGCGGCATGCGGCAGCGCGCGATGATCGCGATGGCCCTCTCCTGCGACCCCGAGCTGCTGATCGCCGACGAGCCGACGACGGCGCTGGACGTGACCGTCCAGGCGCAGATCCTTGACCTGATCCGGGACCTGCAGCAGGAGTTCAACTCCGCGGTCATCATGATCACCCACGACCTCGGGGTGGTCGCCGAGCTGTCCGACGACATCCTGGTGATGTACGCGGGCCGCGCGGTGGAGTACGCCTCCGTCGACGACGCCTTCCACCAGCCGCTGCACCCCTACACCTGGGGGCTGCTCGGCTCGATGCCGAGGCTGGACCGGGAGCGCACGGAGCGGCTGATGCCGATCGTGGGGTCGCCGCCGAGCCTGATCAACGTGCCGTCGGGCTGCGCGTTCCATCCGCGCTGCCCCTACAGTGACCTCAACGGGGACAAGAGCACGACCGAGCGGCCCGTCCTGATCGAGGCCGAACCCGGCCACAAGGTGGCGTGCCATCTCCCGCTGGAGAAGAAGCGGCAGATCTGGAACGACGAGATCCGGGCGAAGCTGTGACGAGCACGGGTGGGAACGAGACTGTGAACACTACGAAGACCCCGGCCGACGAGACCCGTCCGGCCGCGGAGACCCGCCCCGTGCGGGACGGCGAGCCGCTGCTGGAGGTGGACAACCTCGGCAAGCACTTCCCCGTCACCGCGGGGCTGCTGCGCCGGCAGGTCGCGGCGGTCAAGGCCGTCGACGGCGTGTCGTTCTCGGTCCGCAAGGGCGAGACGCTCGGGCTGGTGGGCGAGTCGGGCTGCGGCAAGTCCACCACCGGCCGGATGATCATGCGGCTGCTGGACCCGAGCTTCGGCAAGATCACCTTCGAGGGCCAGGACATCACCACGATGTCGCAGGGGCGGCTCCGGCCGCTCCGCCGCGACATCCAGATGATCTTCCAGGACCCGTACTCGTCGCTGAACCCGCGCAAGACGGTCGGCGCGATCGTCGGGGCGCCCTTCCGGCTGCAGAACATCGAGGCCAAGCAGGGCGTCAAGAAGGCCGTCCAGGAGATCCTGGAGCTGGTCGGGCTGAACCCCGAGCACTACAACCGCTACCCGCACGAGTTCTCCGGCGGTCAGCGGCAGCGCATCGGCATCGCCCGCACCCTGGCCCTCAAGCCGAAGCTGATCGTCGCGGACGAGCCGGTGTCGGCGCTGGACGTGTCCGTGCAGGCGCAGGTCGTCAACCTGCTGGAGGACCTGCAGAACGAGCTCGACCTCACCTACGTGGTGATCGCGCACGACCTGTCGGTCGTCCGGCACATCTCCGACCGCGTCGCCGTCATGTACCTCGGCAAGATCGTCGAGGTGGCGGACCGGGCGGACCTGTACGAGCGGCCCATGCACCCCTACACCAACGCGCTGCTGTCGGCGGTGCCGATCCCCGACCCGAGCGAGCGCGGGGACCGCAAGCGGATCCGGCTGCAGGGCGACGTGCCGAGCCCGCTCGACCCGCCGCCCGCCTGCCGCTTCCACACCCGCTGCTGGAAGGCGCAGGACATCTGCAAGCAGGTCGAGCCGCCGCTGGTGGAGCTCAGCCCGGGCCACCAGGCGGCCTGCCACTTCCCGGAGAACACCACGGTCAGCGCGACCGACGCGGTCGCCAAGGCCGCGGTGGCGCCAGCCGCGCCGGCCGCCGGGTTGTGCGAGGCCGACAGCATCACGCCGAGGTCGGCGTCCAGGGCGTGGGTCAGGTGCGCC
>NZ_JBEZJP010000619.1:0-3430 GCF_040653175.1 Actinomadura sp. NPDC048032 | reverse complement strand
AGAAGGACCTGGCCGCCGCCCGCAAGGAGGTCGACCAGGCGCGGCGCAAGCTCGGCAACGAGGCGTTCATGGCGAAGGCGCCCGAGGCGGTCGTGATCGCGGACCTCGTACCCGCCGGGCACGTCCGTCCGCGGCAGGTCCTCCAGCGCGACGCCGTCGACCGCGGCGGCGAACGGCTCGTGCCGGACGCCCGCCGCGCGCAGCCGGCCGCACGACGCGCACCGGCACCCCGGCGCCGGCCAGCCCTGTGCGGCGGCGACGCCGCGAAGTTCGATGTTCATCCCGCCGCGAACTCTACGGTTACCCTCGGCCGTAAGGATCACGACGCCCCCTCTGGAGGAGTCCCGGTGGGCAACCCCCCGAACGCGCCCTGGCCCCCGCGACCGGGTCAGGGCGGGCAGCAGCCGCCCTACGGCCCGCCGCCCTTCCCGCCCGGCGGCCCCGCGCCGGGCCCCGCGCCGGGATGGCCGCCGGGCCCGCCCGGCATGCCCGGAGCGCCCCCGCCGGGACGCCGCGGCGGCGGCCTGGTGATCGCGCTGGTCGGGGCCGGGCTCGTCCTGGTGCTCGGGGTGGCCGCCGTCTTCGTCTTCCTCGTCCGGGGCGGCGACGACGGGGGAGGCGACGGCGGCGGGGAGCGGCTGAGGGTCGGCAAGATCGCCGGCGGCGCCGAGGCCACGCCCCTCGCGGACGGGAGCCTCACCATGGCCCGCCCGGGCGTCACGGCCCCGGTCGTCGACATCTACGAGGACTTCGCCTGCCCGCCCTGCGGCGCCTTCGACCGCCGGCACGACCCGATGCTCAAGCAGCTGGCCGTCGAGGGCCGCGCCAAGGTCGTCTTCCATCCGATGCTGATCTTCGGTGCGGGCACGCAGCCGGCCCACGACAACTCGCTGCGGGCCGCGGCGGCGCTGCGCTGCGTCACCGACGGCGCCCACTGGCTCTCCTACCAGGACGCCCTCTACGCCCATCAGCCCGAGAACGAGAACGCCACCGGCTACCTGACCCAGGACCTGCTCTCCTACGCGGAGCCGCTGGGGCTCACCGGCGACGACTTCACGTCGTGCGTGAAGGACCAGCGCCACGCCGCCGACGTGAAGACCGTCAGCCAGGGCTACATATCGTCCGGGATCCAGGGGACGCCCAGCGTGCGGGTCAACGGGCGGACGCTCGCCCAGTCCGACACCGAGAGCCCGGACGCGCTGCGCCGCGCCATTGAGGCCGCCGCCTGACCGGCTAGTCTCACCGCGACGAGGGAGGTCGAGGGCGATGGCGTGGAGCTGGCGGCTGGAGAAGGCCGACGGGCGGACGATCGGCATGTCGGAGGAGACCTTCTCCACCCAGGCGGACGCGGAGAGCTGGCTGGGGGAGAACTGGCGGGGGCTGCGCACCGAGGAGGTCGACAAGGTGACCCTCCTGGACGGCGACACGATCGTGTACGGGATGAGCCTGCACGACCCGGAGTGACCGGCCGGGAAGGGAGAGGGCCGCGAAGCGTCGCGCTCCGCGGCCCCCGGTGATGCCCGCCGGGCTCAGGGGCGCCTGCGCGGGCTGACGGTCTTGGCCGGGTCGCGGATGACGGTGTCGCCGAGGATCTCGTCGATCCGCTTCATCACGTCGGCGTCCAGCTTCACCCCGGCCGCCCGCACGTTGTCGGCGACCTGCTCGGGGCGGGACGCGCCCACGATCGCCGCCGAGACGTTCGGGTTCTGCAGGGTCCAGGCGATCGCGAGCTGCGCCATCGACAGGCCGAGGTCGTCCGCGACCGGCCGCAGGTTCTGCACGCGGGTCAGCAGGTCGTCGTCCAGGTAGCGCTTGATCATGTCGGCGCCGCCCTTGTCGTCGGTGGCGCGCGACCCCTCCGGAAGGGGCCGCCCCGGCTTGTACTTGCCGGTCAGGACGCCCTGCGCGATCGGCGACCAGACGATCTGGCCGACGCCCTCGCGCTCGCAGAGCGGGACGACCTCCTCCTCGATGACCCGCCACAGCATCGAGTACTGCGGCTGGCTGGAGACGATCCGGTCGAAGCCCATCTCGTCGGCGATCTTCAGGGCGCGCTCGATCTCCTCGGCCCGCCACTCCGACACCCCGACATAGAGGACCTTGCCCTGCCGGACGAGGTCGTCGAAGGCCCGGAGGGTCTCCTCCAGCGGGGTCTCGTAGTCGAACCGGTGGGCCTGGTACAGGTCCACGTAGTCGGTCCCGAGGCGGCGCAGGGAGCCGTGGATCGACTCGAAGACGTGCTTGCGGGAGAGGCCCCGGTCGTTCACCCCGGGACCCGTCGGCCAGTAGACCTTGGTGAAGATCTCCAGCCCCTCGCGGCGCTGCCCCTTCAGCGCCCGCCCGAGCACCTCCTCGGCGCGCGTGCCGGCGTAGACGTCGGCGGTGTCGAACGTGGTCACGCCCTCGTCGAGGGCGGCCCGCACGCAGGCGCGCGCCGCGTCCTCCTCGACCTGAGAGCCGTGGGTGAGCCAGTTGCCGTACGCGATCTCGCTGATCTTCAGACCGCTCCGGCCCAGGTTTCGGAACTCCATGGCCCCGACCCTAGCCCCGCCCCGCTCGTGCGGCGCGTGGCGGACGCCCCCGCCGGGCGCGGTCCCCGGAGCCGGCCCTCAGGCCCCGGCCTCGCCCGTACCCGCGCTCAGACCTTGTCCTTCTCGCCGAGGCGCACCCGCGGGTTCGGGATCCGCAGCCGGCGGATCTGCATCGCGCGCATCGCGGCGTACATGCCGACGCCCTTGGCGTCCTCGCCGGGGTAGCGCTCGGCGGCGAGCCGCTTGATGCCGCGGCTCAGCAGGAAGCCCTCCGCGAACACCACCACGAGCAGCAGCGGCGGCGCGAACAGGACCAGCAGCCGGGCCGCCGGGATCGGCAGGAGGCTGAGCAGCACGATCGCGAACATCGCGTACATCAGGTAGGAGCCGACCGTGCGGCGCGAGTCGACGTAGTCGCGGGCCAGCCGGCGCACGGGGCCCCGGTCGCGCTTGAGCAGATGCTTCTCGTCGCCCTTGGCCATGCCCTCGCGCGCCTTGGCGCGGTCGACGGCCTGCCGCTCCCGCACCTTCTTGTAGGCCTCCTTGCGGGTCGCCGGAGCCGTGATCGGCTGCCGGCGGCGCTTCTCGGCCTCGCTGCGCTTGGGCGTGGGACGGCCCTTGCCGCCGGGCTTTACTACCTGAGGAGGATCCGGCGGGGCCTCCGGGGTACGACGCTTGAACACAGGGATCAGCCTACCGGCTGCGAACATCGTGGCTGCCTCGCGCGTTAACGCGTAGGGTGATAAGAACCCCAGCAGTGGTCATTGAGCCCAGTTCACGACTGAGGCGACAGCACGAAGGGACCGGCGCCGCGCGATGAGCGTGATGAAGCGAATGTCGATGATCTTCAAGTCCAAGGCGAACAAGGCTTTGGACCGGATGGAAGACCCTCGGGAGAC
>NZ_JBEZJP010000618.1:0-3435 GCF_040653175.1 Actinomadura sp. NPDC048032 | reverse complement strand
GCCGTCCGTTCATGTGCGGCGTGATCAGGGTGTACTCGAGTGAGGGCGGCGCTGAGGTTCTGGATCATCTCGGGCGTATGCCTATGCGTGCCGCCGACGGCGTAGGCGGACACCGAGCCCATCACCTCGCTGCCCAGCAGGTGCGGTTTGAGGGCCCGTCCAGCGCCGGAGGTCCCCGACGCCGCCACCACGACGACGTCGGGTTCGGCGAGGCCCGCGGAGAGCGCGGGGAACATCGCGAGGGAGACCGCCGTCGGGTAGCAGCCGGGGACCGCGACGCGCCTCGCGGAGCGCAGCGCGTCCCGGTGGCCGGGCAGTTCGGGCAGGCCGTAGGGCCAGGTGCCCGCGTGCGGGGTGCCGTAGAACCGCTCCCACTCGGCGGGGTCGGCGAGGCGGTGGTCGGCGCCGCAGTCGATGACCAGGACGTCCTCGCCCAGCTGCTCGGCGAGCGGCCCGGACCGGCCGTGTGGCAGCGCCAGGAACACCACGTCGTGGCCGGACAGCGTGCCGGGGGTCGTCTCCTCCAGGACGCGTCCGGCCAGGGATCGCAGGTGGGGCTGGTGCGCGCCGAGCTCGGCGCCCGCGTTCGAGCCCGCCGTGAGCGCGCCGATCTCGAACTCTGGATGCCCCGCGAGGATGCGCAGCACCTCGCCGCCCGCGTAACCGCTGGCGCCGGCGACCGCCGTCCGGATTCCCATGCCCACTCTGCCCTTCTCTGACGTCAAGCAAGAGTATGCATGAGGCTGGATGCCTATTCAACGACGGGTTACGTCTTTCACACCGCTGAGACAAGCGCCACAGCCCGAAGTGCTTAGGCGACTAATGATTTGTTATCTAAACATCAGCGGTCTAACATCGCTCGCATGGAGAACCCCGGCCTCGACGACCTCAAGGCGTTCGGCCCCGTGGAGGAGTGGCCGATCGGGCGGCTCTTCGGCGCCGCGGCACGGCTGTCGGGCCCGATCGTGTGGCGCATCATCGAGCGGCACGGCATCAGCCCGGCGGGCTTCTTCCTGCTCCGCCTGCTCATCGTCGAGGACGGCCTGCGCCCCGGCGAGGTCGCCAAGCGCCTGATGGTCACCCCCGCCACGGTGACCTCGGTCGTCGACACGCTGGAGCGCAACGGGCACGTGCGGCGCGAGCGCTCCTACCGGGACCGGCGCGGCGTGATGCTGCTCATCACCGACTCCGGCCGGCGGTTCCTGGCCGAGAAGTCCGGTCCCATCGGCCGCGATCTGTCCCGCCTCTACGACGTCGTCGGCGAGGACGACGAGGCGGCCGTCCGCCGGTTCCTGCTCAAGTTGATCCACAAATTCGAGAACTACTCCCCCGACGAGGAAGCGAAGGGAGACGGCGCGTGACCAATCCCCCCGAAACCGCCGTTCGCACGGTCGACCTGAGGAAGACCTACCCCGCGTCCGGCCCGCGGCCCGCGGTGCCCGCCGTCCAGGGCATCGACCTGGACGTCCCGCGCGGCGAGTTCTTCGGCCTGCTCGGCCCGAACGGCGCGGGCAAGTCGACCACCATCGGCATGCTCACCACGCTCGTCGTCCCGACCGGCGGCACCGCGAGCGTCTCCGGCCTGGACGTGGTCAGGGACGCCGTCGAGATCAAGCGCCGTATCGGCGTCGTCTCGCAGAACAACACCCTCGACAGCGACCTCACCGTCGCCGAGAACCTGGAGTTCCGCGGCCGGTACTTCGGGCTCGGCGCGCGGGACGCCCGCAAGCGCGCCGCCGAACTGCTGGAGCTGTTCGGGCTGACCGAGCAGCGCGGCGGCAACCCGTTCGAGATCTCCGGCGGGCAGGCCAAGCGGGTGATGATCTGCCGCGCCCTCATGCACGGCCCCGAGGTGCTGTTCCTGGACGAGCCGACCGCCGGGCTCGACCCGCAGACCCGCACCAACCTCTGGGAGGTGCTGCGGGGGCTCCAGAGGGGCGGCCAGACGATCCTGCTCACGACCCACTACATGGAGGAGGCCGAGGCGCTCTGCGACCGGGTCGCGGTCGTCGACCACGGCAGGATCCTCGCCAGCGGCACGGTGGACCAGCTGAAGTCCAGCGCCGGCGCGGACACGGTCATCACCGTGGCCTACGACTCCCCCGCCCCCGACGGGGTCAAGGCCCTCGGCGACAGGGAGGGCATCAGCAAGGTCGAGATCAACGACGGCCAGGTGCGCGTGTTCGCCGCCGAGCCCGACGGCATCCTCGGCGAGCTCGTGGAGATCGGGTCCGTGGCCGGCGTCGGAGTCACCGACGCCAGCCAGCTGCGTCCCAGTCTGGAGACCGTCTTCCTCGCCCTCACCGGAAGGGACTACCGCGATTGACCTCGCCCCTGCCGAAGCAACGGGCTTCAACCCTCGCGAGTCGAGCTTTCTGCTTCCCAGACGGCAGCCGACCCGAATGAACGGCGAGGGGCAGAGTGCTGCCCGTCGGTCTCACACCGGCTCCACAGACCTCACATACCGCCAGCCCGGCGGTAGACCCGGTCGGTTTGGTTCTCACCGACCAAGTGTCACCACGAGTATCACTCCTGCCACGATTCGTGGCCGCGATGGAGGCAAGCAATGAGCACCACCGTTCTGGCACCGCCGCCGCCGGCGCGGGCCACCGTCCCCCGCACGTTCGCCGCGATGATGGCGCGCGAGGCGCGGGTCATGCGCAAGAACTTCCTGGCGACGTTCCTCCGGGTGCTGGTGCAGCCGGTCATGTTCGTGTTCGTGTTCGCCTACGTGCTGCCGAAGCTCGGCGGCGGGGCCATGGCGGGCGGGCCGGGCGGGCCGACGTTCTCCACCATCCTGCTCCCCGGGCTCGTCGGCTCGTCGATCATCATGCAGGCGATGATGGCGGTGATCTTCCCGCTGATGATGGAGCTGACCTGGCAGAAGTCGATCACCGACCGGGCGCTGGCGCCGGTGCCGGTGCCGCTGCTGGCCGTCCAGAAGATCATCGCGGCGGCGACGCAGGGCCTGATCGGCGGGCTGCTGGTGTTCCCCGCGGTGCTGTTCATCCACGCCGACGGCCAGTCGCCCGAGGTGCACGTGGACAACTGGCCGGTGCTGATCGCGGTGATGGTGGTCGGGGCGCTGATGTCGGCGTCCGGCGGGCTGCTGCTCGGGACCCTGATGAACCCGCAGAAGGTCCAGATGCTGTTCGCGATGGTCCTGCTGCCGATGACGATGCTCGGCTGCGTCTACTACCCCTGGTCGGCGCTGGACAACATCCGATGGCTGCAGATCCTCAGCCTGTTCAACCCGCTGGTGTACGTGAGCGAGGGGCTGCGCAGCGCGCTCACGCCCGAGATCCCGCACATGCCGGTGTGGGCGTTCATGCTCGCCATCGTCGGCGGGACGGTCCTGCTGACGTGGGCGGCGACCCGCACCTTCACCAAGCGCGTGCTGACCTGACCTGAACCGCAAGGGCCCCGTGCGGAGAC
>NZ_JBEZJP010000617.1:0-3452 GCF_040653175.1 Actinomadura sp. NPDC048032 | reverse complement strand
AGGACGCGGCGGGCCCGTCGCGGCGGGTGGCCTCGACCCCGTCCGGGACGGCGTGCACCGGGCGGACGCCCGCGTCGGCGAACGCCTCGTCCAGCGAGGTGCCGCGCGGGGCGCGGACGGGACGGGGACCGGACATGTGGGACTCCTTCAGGAGAGCGGGCCGGTGACGGCCTCGGCGGCGGCGACCAGTGAGCCGTCCCGGACCAGCGCGGTCGCGGCGGCGATCTCGGGGGCGAGGTAGCGGTCCGGGCCGGGCGGCGGGACGGCCTCGCGGAGCCGGGCGACCACGGCGGCGGTGGCCGGGCCGGGAAGCAGCGGGGTGCGCAGCTCCAGCGCCCGCGCGGCGGTGAGGATCTCGACGGCGACGACCTGCGCGAGGCCGTCCACCGCGCGGCGCAGCTTGCGGGCCGCGCCCCACCCCATGGAGACGTGGTCCTCCTGCATGGCCGAGCTCGGGATCGAGTCGGCGCTCGCGGGGACGGCGAGGCGCTTGAGCTCCGACACGATCGCGGCCTGCGTGTACTGGGCGATCATGTGGCCGGAGTCGACGCCCGGGTCGTCGGCGAGGAAGGCGGGCAGCCCGGCGGAGCGCCCCTTGTCGAGCATCCGGTCGGTGCGGCGCTCGGACATCGAGGCGACGTCGGCCGCCGGGACCGCGAGGAAGTCCAGCACGTAGGCGACCGGGGCGCCGTGGAAGTTGCCGTTCGACTCGACCCGTCCGTCGGGGAGGACGACGGGGTTGTCCACGGCGGACGCCAGCTCCCGTCCCGCGACCAGCTCGGCGTGCGCGAGCGTGTCGCGGGCGGCGCCGTGCACCTGCGGGGCGCAGCGCAGCGAGTAGGCGTCCTGCACGCGGGTGCAGTCGGGGCCCCGGTGCGACTCCATGATCTGCGAGTCGGCCAGCAGCGCCCGAAGGTTCGCGGCCGAGGCGGCCTGGCCGGGGTGGGGCCGCAGGTTCTGCAGGTCGGCGGCGAAGACGCGGTCGGTGCCCAGCAGCGCCTCGACGCTCATCGCGGCGGCGACGTCGGCCGCGGTGAGCAGCCTCCGCAGATCGCCGATGGCCAGGACGAGCATGCCGAGCATCCCGTCCGTGCCGTTCAGCAGGGCGAGCCCCTCCTTGGCGCCGAGCTCGACCGGCGTGATGCCCGCGTCCCGCAGGGCGTCGGCCGCCGGCCTGAGTTCGCCGGCGGCGTCCCGGACCGACCCCTCACCGATCAGCGCGAGGGCCACGTGGGCGAGCGGCGCCAGGTCGCCGGAGCAGCCGAGGCTGCCGTACTCGAAGACCTGCGGGGTGATGCCGGCGTTGAGCAGCGCGGCCAGGGTCCTCGCGGTGACGGGCTGGACGCCGGTCCGTCCCGTCGCGAGGGTGCGCAGCCGGAGCAGCATCAGCGCCCGGACCACCTCGCGCTCGACCTCGGCCCCCGATCCCGCCGCGTGCGACCGGACGATGTTCAGCTGGAGCTGGGCCCGCAGCTCGGGCGCGATGTGCCGCGTGGCGAGCGCCCCGAAGCCCGTCGAGACGCCGTAGACCGGCGTCGGGCGCGCCGACAGCTCCTCGATGTGGGCCCGCGCCTCACCGATCAGCTTCAGCGCCCCGTCGGACAGCGCCACCTTGGCCCCGTCCCGCGCCACCGCCGCGACCTGCTCGAACGCCAGCGGTTCCGGCCCGACCTCGACGCCTGCGTCCCCCATACCAAAACCCATACCCACCATTGGAGCGCGTCCGAAGCCGATGCCCCAGCCCCGGCCCGCGCTCTGTGTCTCGTATACGAGACACTCGGAGCATGAGCCAGGTCCCCGCCGCCCGCCGCGCCCTCGCGGTGCTGCGCCTCCTGGCGGCCGCGCCCGGCCCCCTGCCCGCCTCGGCGATCGCCCGCGAGCTCGGCATCCCCCGCTCCAGCGCGTACCACCTGCTCACCGCGATGGCCGAGGACGGCTTCGTCACCTCCATCCCCGAGGAGCGCCGCTGGGGCCTCGGCGTCGCCGCCTTCGAGATCGGCTCCGCCTACCTGCGCCACGAGCCCCTGGAACGCCTCGCCCGCCCTCTCCTGCGCCGCCTGGTCGACCGCGTCGGCGAGATCGCGCAGCTCGGCGTCCTGCACGGCGCCGAGACCCTCTACCTGCTGAAGGAGCAGCCGCCCCGGCACGCCACCCTGGTCACCGACGTCGGCGTCCGGATGCCCGCCCAGCTCACCGCGAGCGGCCGCTCGATCCTGGCGTACCTGCCGCCCGCCCAGGTCAGGGCCCTGTTCCCCGGCCGCTTCGTGGACCGCACCGGCCGGGGCCCCGCCACCCTGCGCGACCTGCGCCGCACCCTCGCCGAGGACGCGCGCCGCGGCTGGGCGGTCGAGGACGGCCACATCACCGAGGGCTTCGCGAGCATCGCCGCCTGCGCCTTCGACCACACCGGCCGCCCCACCGCCGCGATCACGGTGACGTTCCGCCGCGAGGACCACCCCGAACCGGCGTGGCCCGCCCTGGCGGCCCAGGTGCGCGCGACGGCCGCCGCCCTCACGACCCGCCTCACCGGCCGCCCCCCTGCCTGAGGGCTACGCCCCGAAGCGGTCGGCGACCAGCCGGTCGGCCCAGCGCCGGAGCGCGTCCTCCACGGGCGGATGGCTCAGTCCCGCCTTCCCGGCCAGCGCGCCGGCCGAGGAGGTGTCGTAGCGCTCCTCGGACAGGAAGGAGAGCGTCTCGGGCTCGACCCCGGTGAGCGCACGCGGCAGCCGCCGCACCAGCCCGACCGGCAGCGTCACCCGGGGCGGACGCACACCGAGGTGCCGCGCCAGAAGCCCGACCAGGTCGGGCAGGTGCGGCGTGGCGTCGTCCAGGACCCAGTGAGCGCGGTAGGGCTCCTCGTCGTACTCGGGCACGGCGGCCATGAAGCGGGCGAGGTGGTCGACGGTGACCACGGGCACGAACGTGCGCCGCGACCCGGCCAGCGCGGGCAGGCGCCCGCCCCAGAGGTCCCGCACCATCTCGGCGAGCCCGATGTACTGCCCGGCCTCTCCGGTGACCGAGTCCCCGATCACGGTCGCCGGATGGACCGCGGTGAGGGGCACCTTCTCCTCCCGCGCGACCGCGCGTACGGCGGCGTCCCCTTCGAGCTTGGACGCCTCGTACGCGCCAAGCCGCCGGTACAGCGCGTCCAATTCCTTCGCGGGCACCGGATGGGCGAGCCTCCCCTCGGAGGCCACGCGGTACCCGGACACATGGACGAGACGCCGCAGCCGGGGAAGCGTGGCGGCCCACCGCACGACGTTCACGGCGCCGTCGACGTTCGCCCGCCGCGCCTCCTCCCGTCCCAGCCCGAACCGGAACAGCGCGGCGGCGTTGAAGACGTCTTGCACGGCCTTCAGGCGGTCGCGGTCCTCGTCGTCCGGCCGTAACGGGTGAAGCTGACGGCCATCATCATGCCCACGTTTCGCTCCGTTCGCCCGGTTTTATGCGAC
>NZ_JBEZJP010000616.1:0-3489 GCF_040653175.1 Actinomadura sp. NPDC048032 | reverse complement strand
TCCAGGCCGCTCGTCCGTTCTGGCGCGGGCGGCCCCCTCGGGTGCCTGCGCCGCACAACTCGATACCCCGATCCCCCCCGCCCCGGGCCCGCTGGGGGGCGGTCGGGCCTCCCTGCGGGCGCGGAGCGCACCCATCACCAGGAGTTCGACGATGACTTCCTCGAGACGCGACTTCCTCCGCACCGCCGTCCTGCTGTCCGCCGCGGCGCCGCTGGCCGCGGCGGGCTGCTCCACGACGGATCCGGCGAAGGAGAAGGCCGGCGGCGGGACGCTGCAGAAGGCCAAGGACTCCGGGACGATCACGGTCGGGTTCGCCAACGAGGCCCCCTACGGCTTCACCGACAAGTCCGGGAAGCTGACCGGCGAGGCCCCCGAGCTCGCGCGCGCCATCTTCAAGAACCTCGGCATCGACGAGATCAAGGGCGTCCAGGTCGACTTCGGGGGGCTCATCGGCGGGCTCAACGCCAAGCGCTTCGACGCGATCGCCGCCGGCATGTTCATCACGCCGGAGCGGTGCGCCTCCGCGGCGTTCGCCAACCCCGAGTACGTCGCCAAGAGCGCCTTCATGGTGCCGCAGGGCAACCCGAAGGGCCTCAAGGCCGCCGAGGACCCGGGCAAGAAGGGCGCCAAGGTCGGCGTGCTCACCGGTGCGGTCGAGGCCGGGTACGCCGAGAAGACCGGCGTCAAGAAGGGCGACATCAAGACGTTCGCCGACCAGGCGAGCGCCTACGAGGGCCTGAAGGCCGGGCGCATCGACTGCATCTGGCTGACCCGCATCTCGCTCGCCGACCTGCTGACCAAGCACAAGGGCGAGGGCTTCGAGGTCACCGACGCGTTCACCCCCGTCATCGACGGCAAGGAGCAGCTCGGCGCCGGGGCGTTCGCGTTCCGCAAGGCCGACTCTGACCTGCTGAACGCCTGGAACGGCGAGCTCGCCAAGCTCCAGCAGGGCGGCAAGCTGCTGCCGGTCCTGCAGCCGTTCGGCTTCACCCAGGCGGAGATGCCCCGGCCGGAGGACACCGCCGCCAAGTTCTGCCAGGGCTGACCCGTGTCCGAGGTCCTCGACAGCTATCCACAGTGGCTGGACGGGGCGTGGGTCACCATCCGGCTCACCCTCCTCGGCGGCGCGCTGGCGCTCGTGCTCGCGCTCGTCTTCGGGATGGCGGGCACGTCGCGGCACGCGTGGGTGCGCGGGCTGAACCGCGTGTACGTGGAGTTCTTCCGCGGCAACGCCACGCTGGTGCTGCTGTACTGGTTCTTCTACGCCCTCCCCCTGATCGGTCTCCGGTTCTCCACGATGTTCGCGGCCGTGCTGGCCCTCGGCCTGAACGTCGGCGCCTACGGCGCCGAGGTGGTGCGCGGATCGATCAACGCCGTCCCGAAGGCGCAGTACGAGGCGACGATCGCGCTGAACTTCACCCCGTTCCAGCGCATGCGGCGCGTGCTGCTGCCGCAGGCGTTCGCGCTGATGCTGCCCCCGTTCGGCAACCTGATCATCGAGCTGATGAAGGGCACCGCCATCGTGTCCCTGGTGGGTCTGGTCGACCTGACCCGCGTCTCCAAGAACATCCAGGGCAGCACCGGCCAGACGGTGGCGGCCTTCACGGTCGTGCTCGTCCTGTACTTCGTGATCGCGCAGGTCCTGCAGCTGTTCGTCCGCTACGCCGAGCGGCGCGTGGACCGGATGCTGGGCCGCAGGCTGCCCCCTGAGCAGTCCCTCAAGACGATCGCGGCCGGCGCGCCCGGGGCGGGGGTGAGCGGCTGATGAGCTGGGACTGGCACTACTCCGGCGAGATCCTGCCCGACCTGCTGGACGGGCTGCGCTACACGCTCACCGCGACGCTGCTGGGCTACGTGATCGCCCTGGTCCTCGGGCTGGTGTGGACGCTGCTGCGCCGCTCCCCCAGCCGGATCTTCAACCAGGTGATCCGGTGGGTCACCGAGTTCATCAGGTCCACGCCGCTGATCCCGCAGCTGTACTTCGTGTTCTTCGTGCTGCCCGCCTGGGGCGTGACCATCGGGTCGCTCACCGCGGGCACCATCACGCTCGGGATCCACTACTCGACCTACACGGCCGAGGTGTACCGGGCCGGCATCGCCGACGTCCCGAAGGGGCAGTGGGAGGCGTGCACCGCGCTGAACCTGCCGCGTTCGCGGGTGTGGCTGGACGTCGTCCTGCCGCAGGCGATCCGGCGGGTGATCCCGACGCTCGGCAACTATCTGATCGCGATGTTCAAGGATTCGCCGATGCTGCTGGCGATCAACGTCGCGGAGCTGCTGTTCTCCGCGTACCAGGTCGGGTCCAAGACCCTGCAGTTCCTGGAGCCGATCACCATGGTCGGCCTGTTGTTCGTCGTGGTCAGCGTCATATCCTCGATACTCGTCCGCCGCTTGGAGAGGCGTTATGCCACCAATTGACACCGACGCAGTCGACCCCGGGGGCGCGGCGGACCGCGCGGCCCCGGAAGGCGCCGCAACGGCGCACGATCCCGTCCCGGGCGAGGCGGCCGCCGACGCGGGCGTGTCCACGGAGAAGGGCGCCGCCACGAAGGCCGAGCCGGCAGCGGAGCTGCCGCGCGGCGAGGCGCCGGGCATCCGCTTCGAGAAGGTGGTGAAGCGGTTCGGCTCCAACGTGGTGCTCCGCGAGCTCGACTTCACCGTGGCGCCCGGGGAGCGGGTGACGCTCATCGGGCCGAGCGGGTCGGGCAAGACCACGATCCTGCGGCTGCTGATGACGCTGGAGAAGCTCGACGACGGGCTGATCTGGATCGGCGACGAGACGCTGTGGCACATGGACCGCGGCGGCAAGCGCGTCCCGGCGAACCAGAAGCACCTGCACGAGATGCGCAAGCAGGTCGGCATGGTGTTCCAGCAGTTCAACCTGTTCCCGAACATGAACGTGCTGCGCAACCTCACCGAGGGGCCGGTGCGCGTGCTCGGGGTGTCCAAGGACGAGGCGGTCGAGCGGGCCCGCGGCCTGCTGGACATGGTCGGCCTGGCGGACAAGGAGAACGCGCACCCCACCCAGCTGTCGGGCGGCCAGCAGCAGCGGGTGGCGATCGCGCGGGCGCTGGCCATGCAGCCGAGGGTGCTGCTGCTGGACGAGGTCACCTCGGCGCTCGACCCCGAACTCGTGGTCGGCGTCCAGGACCTGCTGCGCGACATCGCGCGGCAGAGCGACCTGACCCTGCTCTGCGTCACCCACGAGATGGCCTTCGCCAAGGACATCTCCGACCGGGTGCTGATGTTCGACCAGGGCCAGATCGTCGAGGAGGGTCCCCCGGACCAGATCTTCGGCGAGCCGTCCGAGCAGCGCACCCGCGACTTCCTGCAGGCCGTCCTCGCCTCCTGACCGGTCCGGGCCCGCCGGCCGTGACCGCGTCCTCCGCGTCGCCCGCGTCCCCGCCGCGCTCCACGTCGCGCAGGTCGACGCCGTCCAGCAGGACCGACCCGTCCTCCGGGTCGACCAGCCGGACGAGCAGCGACGTG
>NZ_JBEZJP010000615.1:0-3494 GCF_040653175.1 Actinomadura sp. NPDC048032 | reverse complement strand
CCCGCGCAGGAGGTGCTGTCGCGCATCAACGCCACCGTCGGCGTGGTCGAGTCGGTCAGCGACGAGAAGTGCGTGCTCAGCGGTGCGCTGGTGGCCGCCGGGATGTCGCTGTGGGAGGCGGCGCTCACCGGGTTCCTCAGCATCCTGGCCGGCTTCAGCGCCTACCTGGTCGCCGCCACGGTCGGGGCGGACTACGGCGTCCCGGGCCTGGTGAGCATGCGGGCGGTGTTCGGGGTGCGCGGCGCGGCCGTCCCGTCGGCGCTGCGCGCGGTCTCCAGCGTCTACTGGTTCGCGTTCCAGACCGTCGCGGGCGGGGTCGGCATCGCGGCGGTCCTGCGCTCCCTGCTCGACCGGGACGTCCCGCAGACAATCATCATCGTCTGCTTCGCGGTCTTCCAGATACTGGTGGCCACGGTCGGCTACGACTCGCTGAAGGCGCTGTCCCGGGTGGCCTTCGTGTTGAAGATCGCCTTCTCGGGGGTCATCGTCGCGGCGCTGATGACTTACCCCCGGGCGAGCTTCCATCCGGACGCGGTGTTCTCCTTCGCTGGGACGGGCCAAGGCAAGGCGGCGCTGATCGCCCTGTGGACCACCAGCATGGCCGCGGCGTGGTTCTCCAACTTCACCGACGCGGCGGACTTCTGCCGCTACTCCCGCACCCGCGTCGACATGTGGATCGGCACCTTCCTGGCGGCGGTGACCGGCCAGCTCATCTGCTCGTTCCTGGGCGGGTACGCCGTCGCGGCGGTGCTCGGCAGGAGCGGCAACGCCTTCGAGGTGATCGTGACGGCGAGCCGCGGCGCGGTCTGGCTGCTGGTGCTGATCCTCGTCTACATCGTCCTGGACAACTGGACGATCAACGTGCAGAACCTCTACACGGCCGGGCTGGCGATCAGCACGCTCTTCTCCCGGCTCGGCCGGTTCTGGGGGACGCTGGGCGTGGGGGTGGTCGGGCTGGCCGCTTCGCTGGCACCGGGCCTGGTCACCGGGTACACGGGCTACATGCAGCACCTGGCCGACCTGTTCGCGCCGATGGCCGGGGTGTTCGTGGCCCACTACCTCGTCCTGCTGAGGACCCGGCTGGACGTGCCCGCCCTGTTCCGCGCCGACGCCCGCTACGCGTACTGGCGCGGCTACAACTGGATCGCCCTGTTCTGGGTGGTCGCCGGGTATTTCCTCAACAGGACGGTACCGCCGGAGTATCTGAACATCATCGTCACCGCGGTGACCGTCGGCGCGCTCTACCTGGCCTCGATGGCGGTCGCCCGCCGCCGGTCGCCGGCCCTGGCGGCCGGCTGCGAGCCCGTCCACCGGCGGCACGCACCGCCGGCCGACACCCCGACCCCGCTCGAACCGGTCGGCCAGGGCGGCTGAAGGGCGGCCGGCGGGGCCGGGGTCAGGTCCGTCGGCCGCCTCCGAAGATCGGGAGCATCCGGTCGATCTCGACGGTGGCGAAGACGCCGGCGCGGGTGAACGGGTCGGCCGCGACGAACGCCCGCGCGGCCCGCTCGTCCGGGACGTCCAGCACGAAGAGCTGGCCGCGCCGCGTCGTGCCGTCCGCGGCCAGCAGCGGGCCGGAGAGCGTGATCAGTTCGGCTCGTTCGTCCACGTAGCGGCGGTGCTCGGCCAGGACTGACCGGCGCAGCTCCCCCGAACCGGTCACGTCCCGGCAGAGCACCATGAACTGCACGGGTATCAGGCCGTGAACGCGGCGTCGATGGCGATCTCGGCGCCGGAGACGTACCGGCTGCCGTCTCCGGCCAGGAACAGCACCAGGTCCGCGACCTCCTCGGGGGTGCCGAGCCGGCCGGACGGGATGAACCCGGCCAGCCGCTCCCGGTTCTCGGTGCCGCCCTCGATCATCGGGGTGTCGATGACACCGGGGCAGATGGCGTTGACCCGGATGCCGTCGGAGGCCAGTTCCCACGCGGCCGCGCGCGTCATGCCCCGCACGGCCCACTTGCTCGCGGCGTAGGCGAACGGCATGCCGCCGCCCTTGAGGCCCGCGGTGGAGCAGGTGTTGATGATCGAGCCGCCGCCGGTCGCCCGCATCAGCGGCGCCACCGCGTACATGCCCAGGTAGACGCCCGTCTGGTTGACCTCGACGACCCTCCGGTACTCCCGGGGGGACGTGTCGCACATGACCGCGTGAAGCCAGAGCCCGGCGTTGTTCACCAGGATGTCGACGCGGCCGTACTCTGCCTCGACGGTCGCCATGAGATCGGTCCAGGCGGCCTCGTCGGTGACGTCCAGCGGCAGGAAGCGGCCCGGAACGGCCAGCTCGGCGGCCACCTTCTCCCCCGCGCCTCCCGGCAGGTCGGTCACGACGACCGTCGCGCCGTGCTCGGCCAGCAGCCGCGCCTCGGCCGCCCCCTGCCCGGCGTACGACCCGGCCCCGGTGATGATGGCGACCTTCCCTGCCAGGTCGCCCTTTCCACCCGGTTCGGTACGGTCCATGTCAGGCTCCCTCAACTGTGGCCCGGCACCACGCGGCCGGGAAGAACTCATCGATGGCCGCGACGGCGCTCTCGTACCGTCCGTCGCTGGGGACGGTCTCGAAGGTGATCGTCCCGTCCCAGCCCAGCCGGTCCAGAGTGGCGCGCAGGTGCCTGAAGTCCACCTCGCCGGTACCGGGCTCGTGCCGTCCCGGGACGCCCGCGACGTCGAAACGGGCCAGCCATGGGGCGGCGGCCACCAGGTGGTCGGTGAGGCGCCCGCCGCACAACTGCTGGTGGAAGACGTCGAAGGCGACCCCGACCACCGGGTCCGCGATCTCGCGGGCGACCGTGACCACCGCCGGGACGTCGCCCCACAGGTAGCCGGGCAGGTACACGGTGTTGAGATGCTCCAGGACGAGCGTCACACCGCTGCCGCGGGCGAGGTCGGCCGCGGCCGCCACCGCCTCGACGCAGGCGCCGTGCAGCACCTCGGCGGGGAGCGGGGGTGACGGGACCACCCGGCCCCCGCTGATCGCGTTCGAGAACATGGCCAGCTGGCGGGCACCGGACTCGACGGCGACGTCCAGCGACCGGGCGATCTCGTCGAGCACCGCCCGGCGCCCGGCGGGATCGCACAGCGGATGGTCGCGGTTGCCGAAGAAGCCGCTCACCCCGACACCGGCGGCGCGACCCGCGGCGGCGACGCCGGCGATGTCGCTGGTCCGCCAGTCCCAGAGGTCGACCAGGTCGAATCCGGCGGCCCCGGCGGCCCGGACCCGCTCGGCGTACGGACGGTCCCGCCACATCATCTCGACAGAGACAGAACGCAGCATGTGGCACCTTTCGCTTTGCTAGGCGGGCTCGGACGCGGGGCGGTTCACGCACCGGCCCCCGCCCTGCTCGGACTCGTCGCAGCGCCCGTCGGCGTAGACCTGCCGGCCGCGCGAGAACGTCATGACCGGCCAGCCCTTCAGCCGCTGCCCCTCCCACAGGTGCGGCATCTCCCTGATCGCGGCCGTGGTGGCGTAACCGTCCAGGCCCGGCATCATGATGTCC
>NZ_JBEZJP010000614.1:0-3498 GCF_040653175.1 Actinomadura sp. NPDC048032 | reverse complement strand
GCGACGACCGGTCGGCCGCGGCCACCGTGCCCGCCACGACGCCGCCCGTCAGCGCGTCCGAGACTGATCGCGACCGACCTCGACGGCACGCTGCTGGGGGCTCACGGCAGTTCCAGGGGGAGCTTGATGCCGTCGAGTGCGGTGGCGCAGGCGCAGGTGCGCTCGGCGGGCAGCGCCTTGACGACGTCGGCGACGACGCCGCGGAGCCGGTCGATGTTCTCGCCGAAGACGCGCAGGACCTCGTCCATCGTGACGCCCTCGCCCTCCTCGATGCCCGCGTCGAGGTCGGTCACGAGGCAGAGCGAGGTGTAGCAGAGCGCCAGCTCGCGGGCGAGGACGGCCTCCGGGTGGCCGGTCATCCCGATCAGCGTCCACCCCTGCGAGGCGAACCACCGGGACTCGGCCCGGGTCGAGAAGCGGGGGCCCTCGATGACGACGAGCGTGCCGCGGTCGACCGGGGGCCATCCCGAGGCCCGCGCGGACTCGACGGCGGCGCGGCGGCCGGTCGGGCAGTACGGGTCGGAGAACGAGACGTGGACGGCGGCGCCGTGCTCGTAGTAGGTCTGGTCGCGCCCCGACGTCCGGTCGGCGAGCTGGTCGGGGACGGCCAGGGTGCCGGGCCCGAGGTCGGGGGTGAGGGAGCCGACCGCGCACGGCGCCAGCACCTGGCGGACGCCGAGGGACCGCAGCGCCCACAGGTTGGCCCGGTAGGGGATCTTGTGCGGGGGGAAGCGGTGGTCGCGGCCGTGCCGGGGGACGAAGGCGACGCGGCGGCCCGCCAGCTCGCCGATCGCGATGGGGTCGCTGGGCGGGCCGTAGGGGGTGTCGACCCGCACCTCCTCGATGTCGTCGAGGAACGAGTAGAAGCCGGAGCCGCCGATGACCCCGATCTCGGCGACGGGCTGGGACGCGGAAGCCTGAGTGGACATGCCGCCGACCCTAGCCACCCGGCCGCCGTCCCCGGCAGGCCGTCCGCCGATTGTGGATAACTCCGCCGCCGCGCGACGAAGGGCCCGGCCGGAGCCGGGCCCTTGCGCGTTCCCCGGGACGTCAGCCGACCGGGTCCAGGACCTTGCTCTCGGGGGCGGGCGCCTCCTTGGCGAGCCGTCCCGGCGTCCAGATCCGCCGCCCGATGTCGTAGGACAGGGCGGGCAGCAGCAGCGACCGGACGACGAGGGTGTCGAGCAGGACGCCGAACGCCACCGCGAAGCCCATCTCGACCATGAACACCAGCGGCAGCGTGACCATGGACGCGAACGTGGCCGCGAGGACGAGCCCGGCCGAGGTGATCACACCGCCGGTGACGGTGAGGCCCCGCTGGATGCCGCGCCGCGTGCCGAGGGCCTGCGACTCCTCCCGGACGCGGTGCATCAGGAAGATGTTGTAGTCGACCCCCAGCGCGACCAGGAAGATGAAGGCCAGCAGCGGGAAGCCGGAGTCGGTCCCCTCGAACCCGAAGACGTGCTCGAAGACGACCGCGCAGGCGCCGAGCGAGGCGAGGAACGACAGCACCACGGTGCCCATCATCAGCAGCGGCGCGACGACGGCGCGCAGCAGCGCGATGAGGATGAGCAGCACCACGGCCAGCACGATCGGGATGATGACCTTGTTGTCGCGGGTGGAGGCGCGCTTGATGTCCAGGTACGTCGCGGTCATCCCGCCGACCTTGGCGTCCGCGGACGGGACGGCGTGCACCGCGGTCCGCAGCCGGTCGATGGTCGCGCGGGCGGCCGGGCTGTCGGCGGCGTCCTTCAGCGTCGCCTCGTACCTGACCAGGCCGCCCGTGGTGACGGGGTCGCCGACTTCGGCGACGCCCGGCGTCCCGCGCACGGCCTCGGCGATCCGGTCGGAGGCCGGGGCCTTGCCGATCACGAGGGCGGGGGAGCCCGACCCGGCGGCGTAGTGCCGCGCGACGACCTCCGAGCCCTTCACCGAGTCGGGCTTGCCGGTGAACTGGCCGGCGTCCGACAGGCCGTCCGCCTTGAGCGAGCCCAGCCCGAGCGTGAGGACGATGAGGCCGAGCATGGTCCCGGCCCAGAGCGCGCGCGGGCGCTTGCCCACGATCCCCGCGACGCGGCTCCAGACGCCGTGCTCGGCCTCGTACGCCTCGGGCTTGAGGTACTTGGCGTCGTAGCGGGGGATCAGCGGCCAGAACAGCCAGCGGCCGCAGATGACCAGGAGGGCGGGCAGGAGGGTCGTCATGGCGGCGAGCGCGGTGAGGACGCCCGCGGCGGCCACGGGGCCCATGCCGGCGGTGGAGTTCATGTCGGCGAGCAGCAGGCACAGCAGGCCGACGGCCACGGTGGCGGCGGAGGCGATGACGGCGGGCGCGGCGCGGTGCAGCGCGTAGGCCATGGCCTCGTGCCGGTCCTCGTGCCGGTGCAGTTCCTCCCTGTAGCGGGCGACGAGCAGCAAGGCGTAGTCGGTGGCGACGCCGAACACGAGGACGGTGAGGATGCCGGCGCTCTGGCCGTTGACGGTGAGGTCCGCGTACTTGGCGAGCAGGTAGACGGTCGACTGGGCGAGCCCCAGGGCGAAGACGGCGCTCAGCACGGGGACGAACCACAGGACGGGGCTGCGGTAGATGAACAGCAGCAGGACGATGACGACGAGACCGGCGGCCATGAGCAGGAAGCCGTCCAGGCTCTGGAAGACCTCGAACTGGTCGGCGCCGCCGCCGGCGGGGCCGGTGACGTGCGAGGCCAGTCCGGGGGGCCCGCGCTGGGCGAGTTCGCGCGCCTGGTCGACGGCGGCGGTGAGGTCCTCGTCCGTGAGGGGCACGAGGGTCTGGAGGGCCTTGCCGTCCTTGGACGGGAACGGCCCCTGCGCCTTCTGCGCTCCGGGCAGCTTCTGGAACGCGGCGACGTCGGACTCGGCCTTGGCCTTGTCGGCCGCGGTGATCCCGCCGGACCGCTCGTAGACGATGACGGCGAGCATCGTCTCGTCCTTGCGGAACCGGTCCTCCAGCTCCACGACCCGGGTGGACTCGGCCCCGGCGGGCAGCCACGACGCGGCGTCGTTCTTCTCGACGTCGCCGAGCTTGCCGGCGAGGGGGCCGAGAGCGGCCAGCAGGACGACCCACAGGGCCAGGACGGCCCATTTGGTGCGCCTTCCGGCGATCAGTCCGGCCAGGCGGTGGGTCCGCGGCCTCGGGGGTGCCGGGCTAGGTGCGCTCATGGTTCCTCTCCTGTGTGCACCGGGCGAATCAAGACATGTCGCGTTAGCGGCAAGAGTCTCTCGTCGAGCGAGAGAAGTCAAGTAATAACTCGAAAATCGGAGGCGTCGCGGGACCGCTAGCCTCTCGATCTGAGAGTCTCTCTAAGGTAGAGCTAAGTCAAACCGTGCGACGGGGAGGCCTCGCAGGGCCGGAATCGCGGGGTCGCGGGGGTGCTCCCTGTCTTCTCCATGGTCGCGAAGGGCGGTGGGATGCGCCTCCGGCGTCAGTACCGACTTGAGGTACGTCGCCCGGCGCAAAGGAAAGCCGCCGCCTACCTCTGA
>NZ_JBEZJP010000613.1:0-3559 GCF_040653175.1 Actinomadura sp. NPDC048032 | reverse complement strand
GTCCGACCTGTGCACGATCCCCGGGGCCTCGGCGAGGACGTTGCCCAGCATGGTGCTGCCGCTGCGACACCAACCGGTGATCCCCGGCGAGGTAGAGCGCGAACAGCTCGGTCTGCAGGACGGGCGTGGACCAGCCGTCCAGCAGGATGTGGTGGTTGGTGAAGACCATGCGGTGCAGGCCGTCCGCGAGCCTGATGAGCATGAAGCGCAGCAGCGGCGGCCTCGCCATGTCGAACGGGCGGGCGCGTTCGGCGTCGGCCAGTTCGCGGGCCCTGGCCTCGCGTTCGGGTCCGGGCAGGGCCGACAGGTCCTCGTCCTGCCACGGCAGCCGCACCGTGCGCTGGACGACCTGGACCGGGGAACCTTCCTTGCGCTGCCGGAACCCGGCTCGCAGGTTCGCGTGCCGGCGCAGGAGCGCCGCCGCGGCGGCCTTCAGCGCGTCCGCGTCCAGCGGGCCGTGCAGGTCGAACACGATCTGCGCGGTGTAGACGTCGTGGCCGGAGCCGTAGAGGGCGTGGAAGAACAGCCCCTCTTGCAGCGGGGAGAGCGGGAGGATGTCCTCAAGCTGCGACCTGCTCACTCCAGCTCCCATTCGCCGTCGAGCTCGGCGGCGAGCTCGTCGATCTCGTCCTGGCTGACGTCCACCAGGGAAAGGTCCGACGGGGTGAACCCGCCGACGGGGCCCTCGGCGGCGCCGGCGACGTGCGCGACCAGGCCGCGCAGCGCCGCGTACCAGCGGCCGGCGAGGTCCTCGATCGCGTCGCCGTCGAACAGGTCGCCGGCCCACGTCCACGTCGCGGACAGCTCGGGGCCGCCGGGCAGCTCGCGGGTGTGCGCGTTGACCTCGATCGCGTGGACGAGGCCGAGCGCGGCGTCCTGGCCGGCGCCGAGGGCGTCGCCGTCGGCCTGGCCGGCCGGCCCCCAGTCGGTGGCCTCGGGCGCGGCGGAGCGGCCGAGGTAGTTGAACGCGATCTGCGGGCGGCCGCGCAGCCGCTCGCCGGCCGCCGGGTTGAGGTGGCGGAGCAGCCCGTACCCGATGCCGTTGTCGGGGATCTCGCGGAGCTGCTCCTTGACCCGCTTGAGGGCGGTGCCCACGGCCTGGCCGCCCTCGCGGACGTCGGCGGGCTCGACCAGGCCCGCGTCCAGGCGCACCGGGTAGATGGAGGTGAACCAGCCGGCGGTGCGGGACAGGTCGACGCCGGGGACGATCTCCTCGCGGCCGTGCCCCTCGAGGTCGATGAGGACCGCCGTGTCCTCGGACGCGCCGCGCTCGCGCCGCCATTCGGCGACGGCGAGGGCGAGGCCGGTGAGCAGCACGTCGTTGGCGCGCCCGTGGAACGCGGCGGGCACGTCGGTGAGCAGCGGCCCGGTCACGTCGGCGGGCAGGTCGAGGGTGAGGTGCCGGGCCGTCCCGAAGGTGTCGGCGGCCGGGTCCAGCGGCCGGGCGCCGAGAACGGGGTCGGGGGTGGCGAGGACGTCCTCCCAGAGCGGCAGCTCCGCCGTGCGGGCGGGGTCGGACGCCTCGGCGGCGAGGCGCTGCGCCCAGCGGCGGAACGAGGTCGGGACGGGGTCGAGGCCGCCCCCGGCCCAGGCCGTGACCAGGTCGGGCAGGAGGATCCGCCACGAGACGCCGTCCACGGCCAGGTGGTGGACGGTGAGCAGGAGCCGCCCGGACGCGGCGGGCCCCGCGTCGAACCAGACGAGCCGCGCCATGGTCCCGGCGGCCGGGTCGAGGGCGCGGCGGGCGGCCTCGGCCTCGGCGGTGAGCACGGCGCGCAGCTCCGCGGCGCCGAGCCCGGCGACGTCCACGCGGCGGACGAGAGGCGCAGCGTCGACGGCGCCGGGCTCGGCGACCTCGAACTCGGCGCCGTTCACGCGCAGGCGGAGCATGTCGTGGTGGTCCAGGAGCGTCTGGAGCGCGGCGGTCAGCCGCTCCGTGCCGAGGTCCGGCGGGACCTGGAGCAGCATGCGCTGGCTGTAGCCGTCGACGGGGCCGTGCAGCTCCTGGAACCAGCGCATGATCGGGGTGGCGGGGACGCGGCCGATGCCCGCGCCCGGCGCCTCCGCCTCGGTCTGCTCACCCTCGCCGACCGGCTTGGCGGTGGCGGCGAGTTCTTCGACGGTCTGGTGCTGGAAGACCTCGCGGGGCGTGATGACCAGGCCGGACTGGCGGGCGCGGGAGACGAGCTGGATCGCGATGATGGAGTCGCCGCCCAGGTCGAAGAACCCGTCGTCGATCCCGACCCGCTCCAGCCCCAGGACTTCGGCGAACAGGCGCGCGAGCGTCTCCTCCTGCTCGGTGCGCGGCGCCCGCGACGACACCTTCGCCCCGAAATCGGGGGCAGGGAGCGCCTTGCGGTCCAGCTTGCCGTTCGAGGTCAGCGGCAGAGCGTCCAGCTCCACGACGGCCGCCGGAACCATGTGGTCGGGCAGGGCCTTCGCGGCGAAGCGGCGCAGCTCGGCGGTGTCGGCTCCGGGCGCGACGACGTAGGCGATGAGGCGGTCGTCGCGGACCACGACGGCGGCGTCGCGGACGTCCTCGTGCCTGGTCAGGACGGCCTGGATCTCGCCCGGCTCGATCCGGAAGCCGCGCAGCTGCACCTGCTGGTCGCCGCGCCCGAGGTAGTCGAGGGTCCCGTCGGTGCGCCAGCGGCCGAGGTCGCCCGTGCGGTACATGCGGGTGCCTGGCTCGCCGTGCGGGTCGGCGACGAACCGCTCGGCGGACAGGCCGGGACGGTTCAGATACCCGCGCGCCAGACCCGGCCCCGCGACGTACAACTCGCCGACGACGCCGGGCGGGACCGGCTGGAGACGACCGTCCAGGACGTAGACGCGCAGGTCCGGAATGCCAACGCCGATGAGGCTCCCCGCCGCCGTGGCCGCGTGGACGGGGTCGAGGGCGAGGTACGAGACGTGCACGGTGGTCTCGGTGATCCCGTACATGTTGACCAGGACGGGGGCGTCCTCCGGGTGCCGGGAGTACCAGTCCTCCAGGCGTCCCAGGTCGAGTGCCTCACCGCCGAAGACGATGTAGCGCAGAGCGAGGTCCCTGCCCGGGTTCTGCTTGTCGGCCGCCATCAACTGGTAGAAGGCCGACGGGGTCTGGTTGAGGACGGTGACCTTCTCGGCCGCGAGCAAGTCGAGGAAGTCGTCCGGCGAACGGGACGTCAGGTAGGGGACGACGACGAGCCTGCCGCCGTACAGCAGGGAACCCCACAGCTCCCACACTGAGAAGTCGAATGCATAGGAGTGGAACAGCGTCCAGACGTCCTGGGGACCGAAGTCGAACCACTCCTCGGTCGAACGCAGCAACCGCACCACGTTCTGGTGCGGAACCACCACACCCTTCGGACGCCCCGTCGAACCCGACGTGTAGATCACGTAAGCCGGATGGTCGGGGTCGATGGCGAGACCGAGGTCGGTAGCGGGAAGACCCGGGTCGTCCAGCCCCTCCAAGTCCTCCGGACGCAAGGTCGCGGCAGGACGAGCGTCTTCGAGCATGGAGGCGATGCGGTCCCGCGGGTAGTCCGGATCGATCGGGACGTAAGCCGCCCCCGCC
>NZ_JBEZJP010000612.1:0-3575 GCF_040653175.1 Actinomadura sp. NPDC048032 | reverse complement strand
GAGCTCGCCGGCGTCGCCAGGATGCGCGAGGACTACGAGGAGCTCGTGGCGCGGGTCGCGGCCCGCGTCGAGGAGGTCGAGGACACGGAGCGGCAACCCGGACGACGGTGTCGACCGGCACGGCCCACACCTTCCCGTCACCGATCTTGTCCGTGCGGGCCGCCTTGACGATCACATCGATGATGTCGTCGGCGTCCTCGGCGTCGACCAGGACCTCGACGCGGAGCTTGGGCACCAGGTCGACCTGGTACTCGGCGCCCCGGTAGACCTCGGTGTGGCCCTTCTGCCGCCCGTAGCCGCTGGCCTCGCTGACGGTCATCCCCTTGACCCCGAAGGCCTCCAGGGCCTTCTTCACCTCGTCCAGCTTGAACGGCTTGATGACCGCCGTGATGAGCTTCATCCCTTCGCCTCCACCTTCTTCGCCGGGGCCGCCGAGGCGGGCGCCGCCGCGGTCGCCCCGGAACCGATGCCCGCCCCGGAGCCGATGCCCGCACGGATCGTGCCGAAGTCGTAGGCGGTCTCCGCGTGCGCCGTGCTGTCGATGCCGGCGGCCTCGTCGTCCTCGCTGATCCGGAAGCCCATCACCAGGTCGATCACCTTGGCGATCACGTAGGTGACGACGAAGGAGTAGGCGAGCGTCGCCAGGACGGCGACGGCCTGCTTGCCGAGCAGCGCGAACCCGCCGCCGGCGAACAGCCCGTCGGCGCCGGCGTCGTTGACGGCGGTGGTCGCCAGGAACCCGATCAGCAGGGCGCCGACGATGCCGCCGACCATGTGGACGCCGACGACGTCGAGCGAGTCGTCGTAGCCGAGCTTGTACTTCAGGCCGACCGCGAACGCGCACACCGCGCCGGCGACCAGGCCGAGGACGATCGCGCCGAGCGGGGTGATGAACGCGCAGGCCGGGGTGATCGCGACCAGCCCGGCCACCACGCCCGAGGCGATGCCGAGGGTGGTGGACGCGCCGTCGCGCAGCTTCTCCACGACGATCCAGGCGAACGCGGCGGCGCAGGTGGCGACGAGCGTGTTGATGAACGCGACGGCCGCGGTGGAGCCGGCCGACAGCGCGGACCCGGCGTTGAACCCGAACCAGCCGAACCACAGCAGCCCGGCGCCGAGCAGGACGAACGGCAGGTTGTGCGGCCGCATCGGCTCCTTCGGCCAGCCCTTGCGCTTGCCGAGCACCAGCACCAGGGCGAGCGCGGCGACGCCGGCGTTGATGTGGACGACGGTCCCGCCCGCGAAGTCGAGCGCGCCGAGGTGGAACAGCCAGCCGGACTTGCCGCCGTCCTGGCCGTCGGACCACCACACCCAGTGGGCGATCGGGAAGTACACCAGCGTCGCCCAGACCAGGGTGAACACCACCCAGGCCCCGAACTTGGCACGGTCCGCGACCGCGCCGCTGATCAGCGCGACGGTGATGATGGCGAACGTCGCCTGGAACGCCACGAAGACCAGCTGCGGGATGCCCGTCCCGTCGTCGGCCGTGGCCGCGTTCTCCAGGCCGACGAGCCCCCAGTCTCCGAAACCGCCGATGAACGAGCTGAGCCCGCCGCCGTCGCCGAAGGTGAGGGAGTAGCCGTAGACGACCCACGCCATGCCCACCACGGCGATGCTGACGAAGCTCATCATCATCATGTTGAGCACGCTCTTGGCCCGGCTCATGCCTCCGTAGAAGAAGGCCAGGCCCGGTGTCATCAGCAGGACGAGCGCGGTGCTCGTCAGCATCCAGGCGGTACTACCGCTATCGATCTTCATCTCTGAGCGCGTCCCTCCTCGCCAGGAACTTCGAACTGCTCAGAGACTCTGGCGCGGCCGTTTCGCCCGGTATGCCGCTACGTTTCCGCCATGTGAAACCCGACTTCAGCGTGTTTCGCCGCTGTTTCCAAGTCCTCACATGCCGTATTTACGCGGCATCCGGGCCGATTCGAGGGCCGGTTCAGTCGCCGAGGATCGCGTCCACGAACGCCTCGGGCTCGAAGGGCGCGAGGTCGTCCGGCCCCTCGCCCAGGCCCACCAGCTTCACCGGGACGCCGAGCTCGCGCTGCACCTGGACGACGATGCCGCCCTTGGCGGTGCCGTCCAGCTTGGTGAGCACCACGCCGGTGATGTTGACCACCTCGGCGAAGACCCGGGCCTGCTGCATGCCGTTCTGGCCGGTCGTCGCGTCGAGGACGAGCAGGACCTCGTCGACCGTGGCCTGCTTCTCCACCACCCGCTTGACCTTGCCGAGCTCGTCCATCAGCCCGGTCTTGGTGTGCAGCCGGCCCGCCGTGTCGACGATCACCACGTCGACCTTGGTGTCGATGCCCTGCTTGACGGCGTCGAACGCCACGCTGGCGGGGTCGGCGCCCTCGTCCTTGCGGACGACCTGCGCGCCCACCCGCGTGCCCCACGTCTCCAGCTGGTCGGCGGCGGCGGCGCGGAAGGTGTCGGCGGCGCCGAGCAGCACGGTGTTGCCGTCGCCGACGAGGACGCGGCCGAGCTTGCCGCACGTGGTGGTCTTGCCGGTGCCGTTCACGCCGACGACCATGAGGACGGCGGGACGGTCGCCGTGCGCCTCGGTGTGCAGCGAGCGGTCGATGTCCGGGCCGATCTGCTTGATCAGCTCGTCCTTGAGCATCGCCCGGACCTCCTCCGGGCTGCGCGTTCCGAGGACCTGGACGCGCGTCCGCAGGTCGTCGGTGACCTGCCGGGCCACCGCCGTGCCCATGTCGGCGGCGATCAGGGTGTCCTCGATCTCCTCCCAGGCGTCCTCGTCGAGCGTGTCGCGCGACAGCAGCACCAGGAGGGTCTTGCCGAAGGCGTTCTGGGAGCGGGCGAGGCGGGCCCGCAGCCGCACGAGCCGCCCCGCGCCGGGCGGCGGCCGCTCGATCTCGACGGCGGGCCGCGGCGGCGCGGCCTCCGTCGGCGGCGCCTTCTCGATCGTGGGGGCCTCGGCCTCCGCCACGTCGGCGGCGGTGGCGCCGCCGGTGCGTTCGGACGGGCGCTCGACCGGCGGGCGGGGCCGGCGCGGCCGCAGCAGCGTGACGCCGCCGATGATCAGCGCGATCACGGCCAGCACGGCGATGACGATCACATATTCCATAACGCCCCCAGTTTTCCAGACGAGCACTCCCGCGCGAACACGCTGCGCCGGGCCCGCCGATCATGCGGCGAGCCCGGCCGGGCGCGCAACCGCGCGGGACTCCCGAACGTTCCGGCGCCCGCGCCGGGACGGTAGATCAGGCATTACCCCCAGGGAGGGATGCCCGTTCGGAGGACTCCCACTCGTCGACGTTGCGGAGCAGTGCCTCCAGGTAGGAGCGCAGGTGGGTCCGGTAGACGTCGCTGTAGGTCCGCAGGTAGGCGATCTCGCGCTCCAGGGCGAGGCGCTCTCCGTCCGGGAGGGTCCCAGGGCTCGGCGAGGGCGCGGGCTGCGGCGGGGCCGTGCGGACGGCCGCCTCGGCGACGGCGGCCGCCTTGCGGTGGGCGTCCTCCAGCATCTGCTCAGCGCGGCCCTTGGCGTCCGACAGGATCGCCTCGCGGTGCAGCCTCGCCTCGTGCGCCAGCTCCCTGGTGTAGCGCTCGGCGTC
>NZ_JBEZJP010000611.1:0-3613 GCF_040653175.1 Actinomadura sp. NPDC048032 | reverse complement strand
GCCGTGCTCGTGCCCGCGCTCGGCGGCACCGCCCTCGGCGGCGCGACCGGCGCGCTGGGCGTGACCGGCGCCGCCTTCGCCGCCGCCCTGCTGTCGGCGCTGCTGGTGTACGCGCTGGCGCAGCGGGCGGGGCGGCTGCTCGACTCGTGGCTGGTCCTGACCGGCGTCGCCGTCGGGTACCTGTGCACCGCCGCGACGACGTTCGTCCAGCTCCAGCTCAACCCCACCGAACTGCAGGGGATGATGTTCTGGCTGATGGGCAGCGTGGCCGGCGCCACCTGGACCGACCTCGGCCTCCCCGCCGCGCTGATCGCGGCCTGCCTGGCCTGCCTGATGCTCCGGGCCCGGCCGCTCAACGCGCTCCTGGCCGGGGAGGACGCCGCGACGGGGATGGGCGTCCCGGTCGCCGCGCTGCGCGTCACGCTGCTGCTGATCGGCTCGCTGCTCGCCGCCACGGTGGTGAGCGTCGTGGGCGGCATCGGGTTCGTCGGCCTGATGGTCCCGCACATGGCCCGGTTCGCGGTCGGCTCCGACCACCGCCGCGTCCTGCCCGTGGCGCTGCTGGGCGGTGCGGTGTTCATGGTGCTGGTGGATCTGGCCGCCCGGATCGCCGACCGTCCCAACGAGCTGCCGGTCGGGGTCTTCACCACCGGGCTCGGGGTCCCCTTCTTCCTGTTCCTGCTGCGCCGCCGCGCCACCGGAGGCACCCATGCGCCTTGACCTGGAAGGGGTGAGCGTCCGGATCGACGCCCGTCCCATCGTCACCGGCGTGTGCCTGAGCGCGGGGCCGGGCGAGTTCGTGGCGCTGGTCGGCCCGAACGGCAGCGGCAAGTCCACCCTGCTTAGGACGGTGTACCGGTCGCTGCGTCCGTCCGGGGGCGTCGTCCGTCTCGGCGGCGAGGACCTGTGGCGGATGTCGCCCCGGCGCGCCGCGCGGCGCCGTGCCGTCCTGCCGCAGCACGGCGGGGCCGGGGGCGACTTCTCCGTCGCGGAGGCCGTCGCCGTCGGCCGGACCGCCCACCAGGGGCCCCTCGACCGCGAGACCCGCGCCGACCGCGCGGCGATCACGGACGCGCTGAGGCGGGTCGGCATGGACCGGGCCGCCGACCGGCTCGTGTCGACCCTCTCCGGAGGAGAACGGCAGCGCGTGCTGCTGGCCAGGGCCCTCGCGCAGGAGGCCCCGCTGCTGATCCTGGACGAGCCCACCAACCATCTCGACGCCGGCGCGCAGTTCGCCCTGCTCGACCTGATCCGCTCACTCGGGCTCACCCTGCTGGCGGCCCTCCACGACCTGGACCACGCCGCCGCCTACGCCGACCAGGTCGTCGTCCTGCGCGACGGCGCGGTCGCCGGGCACGGTCCGCCCCTCCAGGTGCTGACACCCGAGTTCATCCAGGACGTCTTCGGAGTGCGCGCCCACATCGGCCCGCACCCCATCACCGGCCGTCCCCACATCGCCCTGGCCTCGCCCGGGCCCGTGGAGGTGAGCGACGCGGGCGCGTGACGTCACGGCCGGCGGGGTCGCACGGCCGAGCCGGCAGGCCGGCGCGGTACCGGCCGAGGGTGGAAGGCCCGCCGCCGGAGGTCGTCTCGTCCGGCGGCGGGCCGGTCCCGGGCCCTCAGCCGACGGCGAGGGTCAGGATCGGGGCGCCGCTCGGCCGGGCCGAGCCGCCGGCGGGCTCGACCGTCACGCCGATGCGCCGGGCGCCGCCGAGTCCGGTGGCGATCACCGGGCGGTCCGACTCCGCCGGGTTCATCGTCCCGGCCGAGCGCGGAGCGGCCGGGCCGAGCCACCACATCTGGTACGTCCTGGCCGACGGCAGGGGCGGCATCCGGTTCGTGGTGACGACGGCCTTGCCGAGCGAGCGCGACGAGACGACCGTGACGGTGGCGGCGTCCGGCGTCCGGACGGTGGAGGTGCGCGCGTCCGGCGCGCTCATCACCGCGGCGACCTGCCGGTTCAGGGACTGCTCGCGTTCCGCGGACCGCTGGACCCGCCATGCCGCGCCGGCGCCCGCCAGCGCCAGCACCAGCACCAGGCAGGCCGCGGCGGCCAGCCAGACCGGCCCGCGCGCCCGGGGGGACGGCAGGCGCCGGGCGAGCGGCGGCGACTGCCGGGTCCGGGCGATCTCCGCCATGACCCGTCCGCGCAGCTCGTCCGGCGGGCGGCGCGCGGCCGCCAGCGCCAGCCGGGCCGCGGTCTCGCGGAATCCGGCGGCCTCGTCGGCGCAGGCCGCGCAGCCCCGCAGGTGGCGCTCGAACCGGCGCCGCTCGGTGTCGGTGAGGGCGTCCAGCGCGTAGGCGCCGGCGAGGCGGTGCGTGTCGAGGTCGTGGGTCATGGCTGCACTCCCAGGCAGTCACGCAACCGGATGAGTCCGTCGCGCATCCGGGTCTTGACGGCGGCGAGGCCGACGCCGAGCAGTTCGGAGACCTCGCGGTAGGTGTAGCCGCCGTAGTAGGCGAGCGTGATCGACTCACGCTGGGTCCCCGTCAGGCCCCGCATGCAGCGGCGCACCTGCTGGTGCTCCAGCCGGACCCCGACCTCCTCGGCGACCTCGTCGTACTCGCGCGCCGGCGCGCCGGCGCGCTCCTCGCGGTCCCGGTCGGCCTGGCTGGAGCGGACCCGGTCGACGGCGCGGCGGTGCGCCACGGTCAGCGCCCACGACGTCGCGCTGCCGCGTTCCGGACGGTAGTGCGAGGCCTTGCGCCACAGCTCGACCAGCACGTCCTGGGCGATCTCCTCCGCCTGCGCGGGATCGCGGACGACCCGCAGCGCCAGCCCGTAGACGGGCCCGGACAGGCGTTCGTACACGTCCCCGAACGCTTCCCGGTCGCCGCGGGCGACGCGGCCGAGCAGCTCGGCCAGGTCCGGCGGCTCCACGCCGACCGCCCCCGCCGGGCGCGGTCCGATGCCCGCTTCGCTCATCTCCACACTGATGATTCGATGCGGACGGCCTGCCGGATGGGTCCGGATCCCGAAAAAATCGCGACCCATCCACCTGCCGTCCGGCCCCGAACACCGGTCGTGACAGACGAACGAGCGACCGGGCCCCTGCGGTGGGCCACCGCCGGGCTGAGCGGCCTGGCGGCCGCCGCGGCCGCGATGGGCGTCGCGGAGCTGACGGCCGGCGCGCTCGGACGGGTGTCGTCCTCGCCGCTGCTCGCGGTCGGCGCGGGCTTCGTCGACCTCACCCCGGGGTGGCTCAAGGACTTCGCGATCCGCCGTTTCGGCGACGACGACAAGACGGTCCTGCTGGTCGGGCTCGGCATCGGAGTCGTCGCGGCGGCCCTGGCCGTCGGGGCGCTGAGCCGACGCCGGCTCGCGTGGGGCCTGATCGGGCTCGGCGCGTTCGGGGCCGTCGGGGCCGTCGCGTCGCTGACCCGGCCGGTCGCCGGGCCCGCCGACGCGGCGCCGTCCGCCGTCGGCGCGCTGGCGGGCATGGCCGCGCTGACCGCGCTGGTCCGCGCCGCCCGCCCCGAGGACACCGGCCCCGGAACGGAGGTGGATCGGCGGCGCGTGCTGCTGGGCGCGGCCATCGGCGCCCTGCTCATCCGGCACGTCTCGGTGTCGGCCCCCCTGTGGTGCGCGGCCGTCCTGCTGGTGGTCGTCGCC
>NZ_JBEZJP010000610.1:0-3620 GCF_040653175.1 Actinomadura sp. NPDC048032 | reverse complement strand
GCGATCGCGGCGTCGGGGTTGGACGGCGGGAAGATGCTGTTGCGGGTGGATGACGCCGATCCGGCGACGGTGCGCACGTTGGAGGCGTGTGCGGGGGCGGTGTCGGAGTTGGCGGGGCGGGGGTTGATGGCGATGGTGGAGCCGTTCGTGTCGCGGCGGGTGCAGGGGCGGGTGCGTAACGATCTGTCGCCGGAGGCGATGACGCGTGCGGTTTCGATCGCGTCGGGGTTGGGGGAGACGTCGGCGTACACGTGGTTGAAGGTGCCGGTGGTGGCGGAGATGGAGCGGGTGATGGCTGCGTCGACGTTGCCGGCGCTGCTGCTGGGCGGTGAGGTGGCCGCCGACCAGGGCGCCGCGCGTGAGGGGTGGCGGCGGGCGTTGCGGTTGCCGACCGTGCGGGGTCTGGTGGTGGGCCGGTCCCTGCTGTATCCGCCGGACGGCGATGTCGCCGGGGCCGTCGACGCCGCGGTGGAGCTCCTCTGAGGCGGCGCTCCGCACGCCCGCGGGCACTCCCGGTCAGCGCGGACCAACGTTGTCCTGGGGTTTCTCCTCCCGGCCAGTGATCGTTCATACCCGGTTCAGGGACGGCGACCAGGCTCCCGCGTGATCCCCTTACGTGAAGGAGTGCCCATGTCCGTGACCCGTCGCGGAGTCGTCAAGGGCGGCGCGGCCGGCGCGCTGTCCATCGCCCTCGCCGGAAGCCTGGACGGAATCTTCCAGACGTCCGCAGGCGCCGATACCGGGGAGGCGTACGGCTACGGCCCGCTGGTCCCCGACCCCAAGGGCGTCCTGGACCTGCCCAAGGGCTTCTCCTACAAGACGCTGTCGGTGGAAGGCGAACCCATCTCCGAGGGCGTCGTCGTCCCCGGGCACCACGACGGGATGGCCACGTTCTCCGGCAGCCGCCACGGCCGCACCCGTCTGGTGCGCAACCACGAGCAGAGCAACAACGGCACCCGCGCCGTGGGCCGTCCCGAGCTGACCTACGACCCGGCCGCCAACGGCGGCACCACCACGCTGGAGGTCGACAGCCAGGGCGACCTGCTGTCGCAGTACGTCAGCCTCGCCGGGACGTCCACCAACTGCGCGGGCGGACGGACCCCGTGGGGGACGTGGCTGACCTGCGAGGAGACCGAGGGCTTCACGGGCCAGACCAAGAGCCACGGGTGGGTGTTCGAGGTCGACCCGACCGGCCGCAGGACCGAGCCCGTCCCGCTCACCGGGCTCGGCCGGTTCGCGCACGAGGCCGTCGCCGTCGACCCGCACACGCTCACCGCGTACCTGACCGAGGACGCCTCCAAGCCGTTCGGCCTGTTCTACCGGTTCCGGCCCCGCGCCCACCGCGGCGGCTACCACGCCTACATGTCGGGCGGAAAGCTGGAGGCGCTGAACGTCCCCGGCGTCCCGGACCTGTCGGCCGTCCAGGAGCCCGGGACGCGCCTGCGCGCCGGATGGGTGGAGGTGCCCGACCCGTCGGCGAAGCAGACGTCCGTCCGCAAGCAGTTCGACACGATCACGCGGAGCCAGAAGCTCGAAGGCGCCTGGTGGGGCCACGGCAAGGCCTACTTCGTGTGCAGCTACTCCCGGAAGTCCGACGGCGGCGCCGCCGACCACGCCGGGCAGGTCTGGACCTACGACCCGCACCGGAACGAGGTCGAGCTGCAGCTCGTCTTCAAGCCGGGCGGGCGCTTCGACGGCCCCGACAACATCACCGTGTCCCCGTACGGCGGCGGCGTGATCCTCGCCGAGGACGGCGACGGCGAGCAGTACCTCGTCGGCACCACCCGCCGGAACGAGCCGTTCGCGATGGCCCGCAACGCCCTCAACGACAGCGAGTTCACCGGCGTGACGTTCTCCCCGGACGGGCGGATCCTGTTCGCCAACCGCCAGTCCGACCCGGGCGCCACCTTCGCGATCACCGGCCCCTGGCACCGCCTGCGCGGCTGAGGACCACCGGCACGGCGTCCCCGGACGGGGCGAGCCGCTCGACACGGCTCGCCGGGGGCGCCGTGCCGCGTCCGCGACCCGCCGGAAACCGGCGCACCCGGTGGAAGGACCCCGCGCTCTTGCATCCCCATGCCGCCGAGCGTGGCACGATCGGGGACGGGGGATCGTCTTCCCCATGGGGTCCCGTCAGATCGGAGCGTGATCGTGGTCGTGGTTCTCGTCCTGGCCGGCGTGGCCGTGCTGGGCGCCGTCGTCGTCCTCGCCATGGGCCGCGGCGGCGGGCTGGCCGAGGCCCATCCCGACTATCCGCCGGTCAGCGTGGACGCCGAGGGGCGGCCCGTCCTCGGCTGGGAAGGCTCCCACCTGCGGTTCCCCCGGACTCTGTGGGGGTACCAGCCGCACGTGACCGAGGACGCGTTCCACCGCCTCACCGAGGCCCTGCACGAGCGCGACGCCCGCGTGGCGGACCTGGAGCGGCAGCTCCACGACGTCCGCGAGCGCGCCGGCGACGACGAACCGGCCGGGCCGGTCGGGGCCCTGCACGGCATCGAGGAGCCCGGCGCCGGGGTGGCGCTCGGCAAGGAGGCCTTCGAGGCGGACGCGGAGGAGAGCCGGTGAGCGCGGTCGCGGTCCACGCGGAGGCGGTCTCTGCGGCCCCGCCCGAGCGGCTCTTCGACGTCCTCACCGACTGGCCGCGGCACGCCGAGTGGATGCCGTTCACCCGCGCGGAGGGCGGCGACCAGGTCGGCGACGAGCTGCGGGCGTGGACCGGCCTCGGCCCGGTCGGCTTCCTCGACACCATGGTGATCACCGACTGGCGGGCCGGCCGCCGCGTCGCGGTCCGGCACACCGGCCGCGTGGTGCGCGGCGAGGCGTTCTTCAAGGTCGTCCCGGAGGGCTCGGGCAGCCGCGTCATCTGGGCCGAGCGCGTCGACCTGCCGCTGGGCCCCCTCGGCCGCGCCGCCTGGCTGGTCGCGGGGCCGGTCGTGAAGGCGTTCATGAGGCTCGGGCTGCGCCGCCTCGCCGTTCTGTCGCAGCCATGAGGTAGAACGGGCGCGTGAGCACCGCGATTATGGGCGAGGACGGGCTGGCGCGCTGCCCCTGGGGGCTGTCGGCGCCCGACTACGTCGCCTACCACGACGACGAATGGGGCCGTCCGGTCCGCGACGACCAGGGCCTCTACGAGCGGCTGTGCCTGGAGGCGTTCCAGTCGGGCCTGTCGTGGCTGACGATCCTGCGCAAGCGCGAGGGCTTCCGCGCCGCGTTCCACGGCTTCGACCCCGAGAAGGTCGCCGCGTTCGGGCCGGACGACGTCGAGCGCCTGATGGCCGACGCCTCCATCGTCCGCAACCGCGCCAAGATCGAGGCCACGATCGCCAACGCCCGCGCGGCCCTCGACCTCCCCGGCGGCCTCGCCGCCACCGCCTGGCGTTACGCCGACCCCGACTCCCCGTCCTATACCGACATGTCCGAGGTTCCCGCCTACACCGACGCGTCGAAGGCCCTCGCCAAGGAGCTGAAGAAGCACGGCTTCCGCTTCGTCGGCCCCACCACCGCCTACGCCCTCATGCAGGCCTGCGGCCTGGTCGACGACCACCTCACCGGTTGTGCGTTCTCTGCGTCCTCGCGGTCGGAGGGCCCCCGGGCCCTACGACCGCGGGGACGCCGAGTAC
>NZ_JBEZJP010000609.1:0-3633 GCF_040653175.1 Actinomadura sp. NPDC048032 | reverse complement strand
GGAACGGCCGAGGGGTCTCATAAACGATTGATCATGGCACCGCTGAGGGGGCAGACCTGCCGGGGCTCGGCGAGCGAAGTGGGCCGGGATTTCGAAGACACGGGTCAGTCGGCGAGTGCGGTGGAGAGCGCCTCGACGTAGCGGAGGGCGGCCAGGCGAGCCAGGGCCGGGTGGGCGCCCAGGGGCGCGGAGTGGGCGGAGCCCACGGCGGCGGCGGCCGCCCCGATCAGCGCGGCCTCCGGCTCGGGCCCGATCAGGTGCGGGGCGACGGCGATGGACGCCGCGCCGGCCGCGCGGAGCTGCTCGTAGGCGGCCTTCACCGACGCCTCGTCGTTCAGCGAGGCGGTGAAGACGGGGGCCGCGAGCCGGGAGGCCAGGAGCACGCCGGTGACCTCGGCCTGCCGGACGGCGGCCGCGTCGCCCGGAGTGGCGACGATCACGCCGGACGCGGCCGTCACCATCGTCATCAGCCTGATCCGGTCGGCGCGGGCGAGCCCCGCGTCGGCGAGCCGGTCGTGCAGCGCCTCGGCGATGAGCGGGTGCGGGCCGAGCGGCTCGGCGGCGACGGTGCGCACGGGCGCGGCCGCGACGGCGGCGCGCACGGCGGCGTCCAGCGCCGGGTCGGGCCCGGTGGACAGCGGCACCACCACGGCCGCGAGCTCGTCGCCCTGCTGCCGGATCGAGGCGAGCACGGCGTGCAGGCTCGCCTCGTCGCCCTCCAGGTGCCCGACGTGGGCGGGCTGTCCGGTGTGCTCCAGCTCGACGAGACGGGCGAGCTCGGCGGCGAGGTCGGTGCCGGCCCGCCGGGCGGGTCCGGGGACGGCGAGGACGAGCGTGGGGGATCCGGGGGGCAGCAGGAAGGATTCGTCGCCGCGGTGACGGCCGCCGCGGGGTGTGCGGCGCCGTCGCGACGGCAATGCCTCGGATGCCTGGCTTTCGGGACTCACGGCGGGCATCGTAACGCCCTCCGGCCCGGGAGCCGTCCTCCCGGCCCGGCCGTCGTCGTTGCCTGTAGGAATCGCTGATCTCCTTCCCGGACCGGTCGCGGCGCGAGCGGTGGTGAAGAAGCAGAGTATGGCGCATTGTCGCTGAGCGACAGGGGGAAATGAAGCAAATTGTCCGGATTTGCCGCTATCCACTTGCGCCGGGTTCGACAAGATCGTCTTGCCTCCGCACATCGCCGCAGGTGGCAAGGAATTACGGCAATACGGCCGAATGCCGTCAAAGGGGTTGCGGGAGCGTTGCCGGCGGCCTTTATGATCCAGGGGCCCTCCGTGCCGGAACGTTCGAGGTCACATGAAATCCCCCCGTAGGCGGTCGATCCGCTCGAAGGTCACCGCGCTGCTGCTCGTGCCGCTGCTCTCGCTCGTGGCGCTCTGGGGATACGCCGCGATCGGCACCGGCCGCGACGCGCTGGCGCAGCGCCGCTACCACACCCTCGACCGCGTGTTCGCGCCGAGCGGCCAGGGCGTCCTGGTCGAGCTGGGCAAGGAGCGGCTGGCCTCGGCCGTGTTCCTCAGCACCCCGCGCCAGACCGCGGGCGGCATCCCGGCCGCCCTGGTGTCGCAGCGCACGCACGTCGACGCGGCCGTCGAGAACTTCCGCCGCAAGGCCACCTCGGCCGCCGCGCTCAGCGCCACCAACGCCGAGATGGAGTCCCGCGTCGCCGCGGTCCTGCGGGCGCTCGGCGGGCTCGGCGGGCTGCGCGCCGCGGTGGACGCCCGATCCGTCGACCGGTTGGCCGCGGTCAACGGGTACGGCACGATGGTCGACAACATGCACCGGCTCTACGACAGCCTCGTCGCCATCGACGACGCCGCGCTCTACGACTGGACGCAGTCCACCCGGCACGCCGGCCGCGCCATGGAGCTGCTGCAGCGCGAGAACGCGCTGGTCGCCGGCGCGTTCATCACCAGGGGCCGGATGACGGCGGCCGAGCACCGCATGTTCGTGGAGATGGTCGGCGAGCAGCGCTGGCAGTGGACCAAGCAGCGCTCGCTGCTCGACCCGCTGGTCTACCGGACCGGCACCGCGCAGGTCTTCGCGTCCCCGCAGTACCAGACGTTCAAGGCGATGGAGGACCGGATCGCCGACGCCGACCCGCGCCGGCCGATCCCCGTCCAGCCCGCCGAGTGGCAGCAGACGGCGCAGCCGCTCGTGCTGTCGGTCAACACGATGGTGCTCGGCAACTCCAGGCGCGCCGGGGAGCACGCCGACGAACTCGGCCGCGAGGCCTACCTCCGGCTCGCCGCCGTCGGCGGCCTCGGGCTGCTGTCGATCCTGCTGTCGGTGCTGCTGTCGCTGCGGTTCGCGCGCGGGTTCGTCCGCGAGCTGGTCGGGCTGCGCGGGTCGGCCGAGGAGCTGGCCGAGCAGCGGCTGCCCGGCATCGTCGAGCGGCTCGGCCGCAACGAGAGCGTCGACGTCGCCGCGGAGGCCCCGCCCCTGGACGCCGGCCGGACCGCCGAGGTCGCCCGGCTCGCCGAGGCGTTCGCCAAGGTGCAGCGGACCGCCGTCGACGCCGCTGTCGGCCAGGCCGAGCTGCGCGCGGGCGTCAGCCGCATCTTCCTCAACATCGCCCGCCGCAACCAGTCGCTCCTGCACCGCCAGCTGACGCTGCTGGACGGCCTGGAGAGCCGCGCCGAGGCCGACGACCTCGAGGACCTGTTCCGCATCGACCACCTCACCACCCGCATGCGGCGGCACGCCGAAAGCCTGATCATCCTGTCCGGCGCGACGCCGGGCCGCGGGTGGCGGCGGCCGGTGCGCTTCGCCGACGTGCTGCGCGCCGCCGTCTCGGAGATCGAGGACTACACCCGCGCGACGGTGCTGACCGACTCCGAGGACGGCCTGGTCGGCGCGGCCGTCACCGACGTCGTGCACCTGCTGGCCGAGCTGATCGAGAACGCGGCGGCGTTCTCCCCGCCGAACACCGAGGTGCGGGTGATGGCCGAGCGGGTCGGCACCGGGTTCGCGGTGGAGGTCGAGGACCGCGGCCTCGGCGTGCGGCCGGAGCAGCTCGCCGAGGCCAACCGGCGGCTCGCCGAGCCGCCCGAGTACGACCTGGTCGACACCGACCAGCTCGGGCTGTTCGTCGTCGCGCGCCTGGCCGCCCGCCACGAGATCACCGTGACGCTGCACCGGTCCCCGTACGGCGGCGTCACCGCGATCGTCCTGTTCCCGCACGAGCTGGTGGTGCCGGCCGAGGAGATGGCCGCCGGGACGGCGCCGCCCGCGGACGGGCCGCTGGACGAGCCCGCCGCCCTGACCGGGACCGCCGTCGACGGCCCCCCGGAGCGGGAGCCGATGCTCATGGCCGCGCCCGTCCCCGACGGGGTCGTCCCGCTCCGCGACCCCGGCGCCCCGCAGGATCTTCCCGCCCTTCCCGCCGACGGCCGGGACCCGTGGCAGCGGAACGCTCCAGGGCACCTGGAGGGCGCCGGCGGCCACCTGGAGGCGCCGCCCGCGCTGCCCGCGCTCACCGGCCCCGCGGCGCCCGCCGCGAGCCCGGCGCCCGCCGAGCCCGCCGCGCCGTGGGGCGTCCCAGACGGACGAGGCGACGAGCTGGCCGAGGGTGGCGGACAGGAACGCGACCACGATGGCGAGCAGCGCCTGCTGCGCCGCGCCGTCCACCGC
>NZ_JBEZJP010000608.1:0-3639 GCF_040653175.1 Actinomadura sp. NPDC048032 | reverse complement strand
GGCTCGGCGAGGCGGCCCCGGACGCACCGGTCACCGAGCCGCTGGACAAGGCGATGCTGGCGGCGCTGGCCGGGGTCGGGTAGCACACGATCCCGGTGGTGTCGGAGCCCACCAGCCGCACGCCGCGCCGCGCCAGCCCGGTCACCTCCTCGACGTCGACGTCCTCGGCGCGCAGCAGCCGTTCCTTGGCGCCGGCGCCGAACACGTAGTCGCCCAGGGAGCCGTCCGAGCGGGTCACGCGGTGGCAGGGGATCAGCAGCGGGACGGGGTTGCGGCCCAGCGCCGACCCGACGGCGCGGACGGCCTTGGGCCGTCCGGCGTGCCGGGCCACCCACGCGTAGGGGCGGATCTGGCCGCGCGGGATCTGCGCGGCGGCGCGCAGGACGGCGGCCTCGAAGTCGCTGAGGCCGCGCAGGTCCAGGCGCAGCGTGCCGAGCCGGCCGGTGCGCAGCGCGGGCAGCAGCCCGGGCGGGGGGCGGTCGGCGGGCAGCAGCGGCCGGGCGAACCGGGCGCGGAACGCCGCGGCGAACTCCCGCTCGTCCATGCCGGCGCGCAGGTAGGCGACGCCCTGGTCGGTGAAGGCGACCTGCAGGCCCTCCAGGGGGCCGGGGACGTGGACGCGGCGGGCGGCGATGCGGTCCAGCAGGGCCGGGGGCGCGTCGGCGGCCAGGCCCGCCAGTTCACCGGCCAGCGGGTCGGGCGTGCCGCCGGCGGGGTCGGTGCGGTTCATCGGGTGCCCCCTTTCTGCTCGGGGTCGGGTGCGGTGCCCGGCCCGGTGGTTCCCGGCCCCGTGACGCCGGGTCCGGTGGCGCCGGGTTCGGCGCGCAGGGCGCGCAGGCGGGCCAGGCCGCGGGAGATGTGGGACTTCACGGTGCCCTCGGGCAGGTCCAGCACGGCGGCGATCTCGGCGACGGGCAGGTCGGTGACGTGCCGCAGCACGACCGCGGCGCGCTGCTGGTGGGGGAGCCGGGCCAGCAGGCCGGCCAGCTCGCGGCCGGTCTCGTGGCGGGCGGCGGCGTCCTCGACGCCCTCGCCCGGGTCGGGCGGGTCGGGGGCGTCCTCGATGGGGCCCGGCGGCGGGCGCCGCGCGGCCGTGCGCAGGCTGTTGCGCCACACGTTGGTCAGGATCGTCAGCAGCCAGGCCCGCGGCCGCAGCCCGGCGACGCGCGCCGGCTCGTAGCCGGCCAGCGCGCGGTAGGCGCGCAGGAACGCCTCGGCGGACAGGTCCTCGGCCTCGGCCCACCGCCCGCACAGCCGCAGCGCGGTGGAGAACACCGCGCCCCGGTAGGCCTCGTACAGGTCGGCGAACCCCTCGTCGAGGTCGCGGGCCAGGGCGGCGGCGACCCGCGCCCCGGCGGTGTCGCCTGCCGGGGCGTCCCCGCCGCCCGCGGCGGCGTCGGGGGCGCGGGTGAGAGCTTCGTCCGTAACCGTCACATCCGTTCAACACCGCCGTGACCGGCCCGGTTGCGGTCCCTCGGAGCGGGTCCGCGAGACCGGTCCGCGAGACCGGTCCGCGAGACCGGTCCGCGAGATGGGGCCGGGCGGGTGGTCAGCCGAGCCAGCCGGGGCGGATCATTCCCGTCTCGTAGGCCAGCACCACCAGCTGGGCGCGGTCGCGGGCGCCGAGTTTGGCCAGGATACGGCTGACGTGGGTCTTGGCGGTGGCGGGCGACAGCACCAGCCGCCCGGCGATCTCCTCGTTGGACAGGCCCGCCGCGACCAGCCGCAGCACCTCGCTCTCCCGCTCGGTCAGCGCGTTGAGCTCGGCGGCGGGCGGCGGCGCGGTGATCCGGGACGCGAACTCGGCGATGAGCCGGCGCGTCACCGTGGGCGCCAGCAGCGCGTCGCCGCGCGCCACCACCCGCACCCCGTGGATCAGCTCGGTCGGCTCGGTGTCCTTGACCAGGAACCCGCTGGCCCCGGCCTTGATCGCGCCGTAGACGTAGTCGTCCAGGTCGAACGTCGTCAAGATCACCACGCGGACGTCGGCGAGGCGGGGATCGGCGATGATCCGCCGGGTGGCCTCCAGCCCGTCCAGGACGGGCATGCGGATGTCCATCAGCACCACGTCGGGCCGCAGCTCGCGGGCCCGCGCGACGGCCTGCTCCCCGTCGCCGGCCTCGGCGACGATCTCGATGTCGTCCTCGCCCTCCAGGATCGACCGGAACCCCGCCCTGACCAGCGTCTGGTCGTCGGCCAGCATCACCCGGATCACGCGTTCTCCTCTGTTGTCTCGCCCAGCCCGCTCATATCGTCCTTCGTGTCCTTCTCGCGCGGGGCGGCCGGTCCGGCGGCGTCCAGCGGCAGCCGCGCCCACACCCGGAACCCGCCCGCCGGGCCGGGCCCGGCGGCCAGCTCCCCGCCGACCGAGGCGGCCCGTTCGCGCATGCCCCGCACCCCGTTGCCGACCGCACCGAGTTCCGCACCCTCCGGACCCTCCGCGTGCGCCGGGGGAGCGGGCGGGCCTGGGCCGTCGTCGTCCACCCGCACGACCACCTCGCCGGGGAACACCCGCACCTCGACCGTGACCGCGGCGGCCCCCGAGTGCCGGACGGCGTTGGTCAGCGCCTCCTGCACGATGCGGTACCCGGCCAGCCCGACCGGGGCCGGAAGGTCCCCCAGCGCCGCCGTCCCCGGCTCACCGGGCTCGGGCAGGTCGCCGGCGCGGCGGACCGCCAGCCCGGCCGCGGCGGTCTGGTCCAGCAGCTCCCCGACCCGCGCCAGCGACGGCGGCGGCGCCACCGGCCGCTCCAGCGCCCCGGGCGCGCCGTCCTCGGCGTCGACCTGCCGCAGCACGCCCAGGATCCCGCGCAGCTCCCGCAGGGTGTCCTTGCTCGCCGCCTTGATCGCCTCCAGCGCCGTGTAGGCGCGGCCCGGGTCGTCGCGGCGGTGCAGCGCCGCCCCCGCCTGCACGTTGATCAGCGAGATCTGGTGGGCGAGCACGTCGTGCAGCTCGCGGGCGATGCGCAGCCGCTCGGCGACCGCGCGGCGCCGCGCCTCGGCCTCGCGGTCGCGCTCGGCCGCGGCGGCGCGCCGCTCGGCGGCCTCGGCCAGGGCGCGGCGGCCCCGCACGTACTGCCCGATCGCCACCGTGATCAGCAGCCCCAGCGACAGCGACGCCACGCCGCGGGCGTCGGTCACCGCGTCGGGGTCGTCGCCCTTTCCGCGCACCGACGCCGCCGCCAGGAAACCGGCGTTGACGACGATGACCGCGCCCAGCGGCACCGCCAGCCGGCACTCCACGGCCGCGTTGAACAGCGCCAGCCACAGCACGACCGCCACGGGCCCGTCCGGGTACCCCAGCGGGTAGTACAGCGGCGGCACCGCCACGGCGACCACCAGGACCGCCGCCGGGTGGCTGCGCCGCCACGCCAGCGCCGCCGACGCCGCGGCGATCAGCGCCAGCCCGCCCGGCCACAGCGGCCGGTCCCCGGGCTTGACCGCCGCCTCGCTCATCGCGACCGACGCCACCAGGACCGCCGCCGCCAGCAGGGCGTCGGCCGCCCGCCCGCGCGGCCACCACGGCCGGCCCGGCGCCCGGCCCGCGATCCTGCCGGGGGCCCCGGCCACCGCCCCGGCCCGGCGCGCGAGCCCCCGCACGGGACCCCGCGGGCTCCGCGGCGCGGACTCCTCCGCGCC
>NZ_JBEZJP010000607.1:0-3641 GCF_040653175.1 Actinomadura sp. NPDC048032 | reverse complement strand
TCGCCGCCCTGCACCCCACCCCCGCCGTCTGCGGCACCCCCCCCGACACCGCCATGGACCTCATCCGCAGCACCTGGGCCGTGTCGCTGTAGGCGTCCAGGTGCTCGGCGTGCGTCAGCCGGTAGACACCGGAATGGAAGTAGTTCGCCCACCGCAGCGGGTGGCCGAGGCTCGCGCGGGCCCGTCCCCAGTCGGTCACCGACCGCATCCACCGATCGGACTTGGTGACGTCCCAGGAGGCGTCCACGCCGTACTCGGCCAGGCCCAGGGAGATGCCGCGGGCGTCGGCGAACTGGCAGACCCGCCGCGTGCGGGCGTCCATCGGGGCGGCGTCCGTGGTGGAGGTGATCTCCCCGATCGGGTACTCGTCGATCGCGATGAAGTCGACCATGCCCGAGTCCGGCCAGTAGTTCCGCAGCGCCGACTGCGGATCGGAGTAGGGCAGGTTGCACGAGTAGTTGGTGAAGCACACCCCCACCTTCACCCCCACCGCGCGGAACGGCGGCGCCGACCGCTTGTAGAGGCTGACGAAGGCGTCGCCGGACATGTTGTCGACCGGCTCGTGGTAGATGATCACGTCGCACTGGGCGCCCTTGGCGACGATGTCGGACGCGAGCGCCTGGAGCGTCGACAGTGGCGTCGACATGGTCGGCTTGATGCTGTAGACGCTCTTGCGCACGCCCACGTCGTAGCGGAGCTGCGAGGCGCTCACCGAGGACGGCGGGGCCCCGTCGTAGCAGCGGCGGACCGGCATGGGGCGGTCCGTGAGCGTCTCGAACGCGCTGATCGCCGCCGTCCACGTCTGGCCGGTCAGGGGGGTGACGGCCGCCCCCACCAGCGTCATGTGCCACCGTCCTCGCGCAGGTCCGCGGGCCGGCGCTCCACGGTCGCGTCCGCCCGGTGGCGGATCCTCGTTCGGCTCATGTGCGCGTCCCCCCTTTGGATCGCGAGATGGTGCCTCTCGGTAAAAATAATGCTACGTAGAGCGATATTGACTCGGCAGCCTTCTTTATGTGGCCATACCAGTCAGACGGGGGTGGCCGTGGGAGGACGGCGGGCGCGCCGCACCGGGTCGTCGGCGCCCGGGCGGGTCAGGCGCCGGACCGGGGCGCCTCCGGCAGGACGCGGTCGATGAAGGCGGTGACGTCGGCGAGGACCTCGTCGCGGTTGGTCTCGTTGAAGACCTCGTGGCGGGCGCCTGGATAGAGGCGCTCGGTGAGGTCGTCCCCGCGGATCGCCTCGATGCCGACGCGGGTGTCCCGCGGGCGGACGAGCTCGTCGGCGTCGCCGTGGACATAGAAGGTCGGCAGCGCGCCCAGGGACCCGTGCTCGCTGACGCGGCGCAGGGCGTCGTCCAGCGCCCGGACGGTGGGCTTCTTGAACGGGCCGTGCCAGATCAGCGGGTCCTCGGTGTAGGCCTTGCCGACCGCGGGGTCGCGAGAGAGCGTCGAGGTGTCGATCGGCTCGTCCGGCATCGCGTCGAGGGGCAGCAGCTCCTCGACGACGTGCCAGCGGCCGAGGACCGGTCCGGACAGCACGAGCGCGGCGAGGCCGGCGCCGTGGAGCTGGGCGTACCTGGTGGCGATCAGCCCGCCCATGGAGTGGCCGATCATGACGGCGGGCAGGCCCGGGTGGTCGCCGCGGGCCGCCTCCACGACCGTGTGCAGGTCGGCGACGACGTCCTCGACGTCCTCCACCAGCACGCGCTCGCCGGCCGAGCGGCCGTGGCCCGCGTGGTCCGGGCCGCAGACGACGGCCCCGTGCCGCACCAGGACGTCCGCGACGTGGCCGTAGCGGCCGAGGTGCTCGCCGTAGCCGTGCACGAGCACCGCGACGTAGCGCGGCTCGCCGTCCGCCCAGCTCCGGGCGGTGACCGCTCCCCGCGTGCCCGCGAACTCCCACTCCCGCGACGTCGCCACTCCGGCCTCCCTGCCGCCCGATGGAAGATCACCGTCTCCCGAGGGGGATCGGATCGTCAACCACCGCAATAGGCTGGAGATCCAGACCGCGACAGGAAGGGGTGCCCGTGCTGGTCGACACCTTCGGCCGTACCGCGACGGACCTGCGGGTCTCCCTCACCGACCGGTGCAACCTGCGCTGCTCGTACTGCATGCCGCCCGAGGGGCTGGACTGGCTGCCGAAGCCGGAACTGCTCACCGACGACGAGGTCGTCCGGCTGGTCGGGCTCGCCGTGCGCGACCTCGGCGTCACCGAGGTCCGCTACACGGGCGGCGAACCGCTGCTGCGGCGCGGCCTCGCCGGCATCGTGCGGCGGACGGCCGAGCTGGCGCCGCGCCCCCAGACCTCGCTGACCACCAACGGCATCGGGCTCGACCGGCTGGCCGCGCCGCTGGCCGAGGCCGGGCTCGACCGGGTCAACGTCTCCCTCGACACCCTCGACCGCGATACCTTCCGGCGCCTCGCGCACCGCGACCGGCTCGCCGACGTGCTGGAGGGGCTGGCGGCGGCGCGCCGGACGGGCCTCGCCCCGGTCAAGATCAACACCGTGCTGATGCGCGGGATCAACGACCACGAGGCCGTCCCGCTGCTGCGGTACTGCCTGGAGCACGGCTACCGGCTGCGGTTCATCGAGCAGATGCCGCTGGACGCCCAGCACGGCTGGACCCGCGAGAACATGATCACCGCGGACGAGATCCTGGACCGGCTGTCCGCCGAGTTCGATCTCGTGCCCGACACCGCGCACGAGCGCGGCAGCGCCCCCGCCGAGTCGTTCCTGGTCGACGGCGGCCCCGAGACGGTCGGCGTGATCGGCTCGGTCACCCGGCCTTTCTGCGGGGCCTGCGACCGGGTGCGGCTCACCGCCGACGGACAGGTCCGCAACTGCCTGTTCGCCACCGAGGAGTCCAACCTGCGGGACGCGATGCGTGATGGCGCCGACGACGCCGAGCTGGCCGAGCGGTGGCGCCGGGCCGTGCGGACCAAGCGCGCCGGGCACGGCATCGACGACCCGGCGTTCCTCCAGCCCGCCCGGCCCATGTCGGCGATCGGCGGCTGACCCGCGTGGACGCCGGCCCGCCCTTCGACGCCGTGCTGCTCGCGGGCGGGCGCGCCCGTCGGTTCGGCGCCGACAAGCCCGCCGCCCCCGTGGGGGGACGCCGGCTGATCGAGTGGGCGGCGGCCGCCGCGTCCGGAGCGTCCCGGCTGATCGTCGTGGGGCCGCGCCGCGACGTCCTGCCGGGCGCCGTCGTCGTCCGCGAGGACCCGCCCGGCGCCGGGCCGGTGCCCGCGCTGCGCGCCGGGCTCGCCGAGGTCCGCGCGCCGAGGCTGGCGCTGCTCGCCGCCGACCTGCCCTTCCTCCGCCCCGCCCACGTCGCGGCGCTGCTGGAGGCGGCGGCGGAACGCGACGGGGCCGTCCTGGTGGACGGCGACGGCCGCGAGCAGTGGCTCGCGGGCTGCTGGCGCGCCGGCGCCCTGCGGACGGCGCTGGCGGGCTACGACGGCGCGTCCCTGCGCGGCCTCCTGGGCCCCCTGGACCCCGTGCCGGTCGCCCTGCCCCCGGACGCCCGCCCCGCGTGGTACGACTGCGACACCCCGGAGCAGCTGGCCGCCGCCGAGCGCCTGCTTTGATCGTCGCCGAGCCGTTCGGGAGCAACATCCCGGGGACGCCGACGTCGTGGATA
>NZ_JBEZJP010000606.1:0-3671 GCF_040653175.1 Actinomadura sp. NPDC048032 | reverse complement strand
CGCGCGTGCGGTGAGGGTGGGCACGTCGGTTCGCTCCTGTTCCGGGGGGCGGAGCCGAGGGGCGGCTCCGGAAAGGGGCTAGGGAGTGGCGTACTCCGCCCACGGCTCGGTGCCGGGGCCGTTCCAGAACGATCTCGGATGCGCCACGGCTCTCGGCCGGGGCTCAGGCTTTGACTCGTTCGACGGTCTGTCGCTTCGCGGAGCCTGTGCCGCGGAATCGTCCGGCCTCGTGGAGTGGCCGCCGGGTGGCGCGGCCTTTTCCGCCGGGATGTGTCCGGGGGCGGTGATTGGGGGATTGTCAGATTTCTTGTTATTTGTATGGTGTGATGGCGGAATCTGGGGGGTCCGCTCGCTATCAGGGGGCTGGTCGGCGCGCTTCTCGGCGCTCATCCGGTCGATCTTCTCGACGAGCTCCCGCACGGACGGCGACCACTCCCGGTAGGCGGGCGCGCCGGGCCGTACCGCGCCCGCGAACTGTCGCTTGCGCGCCGCGCCGAACCTGTCGATGCGGACCCTGGCCCCCGAATTGGGCGCGTGCAGGAAACGGCCGTGCCCCACGTACATGCCGACGTGGCTGCGGCCGTGGAAGAAGATGAGGTCACCGGGCTTGAGGCTCCCGATCCCCACCTTCCGGTCCACCCTGCGGTACTGGGCGTAGGTGACACGGGGGATCTTGACGCCCGCCCGCCGCCACGCGGCCATCATCAGCCCGGAGCAGTCGTAGCCGCCCGCGCCCGTCCCGCCCCACCGGTAGGGCTTGCCGATCTGTTTGCGGGCGAACCGCAGCGCCTTCTTGGCGCGCTTGCGCTGGAGGGTCTCCCGCGTCCGGTACCTGTCGTACGCCTGGACCTTCTCCAGGGTGGCCGCGTCGAGGTGCAGGCTTCTCAGCACCGTCGGGTTGAGCGCGGCGAAGGCCGTGGAACCCAGCGGGACCGTCAGCGCGAGCCCGGTCACCGTGGCCGTGACGGCCGTGCGGAGCATGCCCCGTTTTCGGCCGGCCGCCCGGCCGCGGCCGGGATGGCCCGCGATCGCTGCGCTTGCGCTTCCGGGCTCCTGCGAGTGGCGTGGGGTGGACATTCCTCTGGTCTCCGTTTCCGTTCGGGTATCGGCAGGTGATCATCATCCCGCCGAGGGATCGGGTACCCGTTGATCGGCACGGAATTGTCGAGGACGGCCGATTTTACTTGATCATGGCGCGGAATTGGAGGCGGCCTTCAGTGTCTTTTGTCAGGCGGTCAGATGCGCCAGCGATTTCAGCGGAACGGGGAGCCAGGCCGGTCTGTTCTGCGCCTCGTAACGCACCTCGTAGACGGCCTTCTCGAATTCGAACGCGCGGATGAGGACCGAATGCGCGGCCGGATCCGGTCCGCCGGCCCCCGCGTAGCCGCGGCAGAACGCGGCGCGGTTGCGCGCCGCCCAGGCGTGCGCCCGGGTCTCCAGCCGCGGCCCCGACTCGCTCGGCACCGTGCCCGCCTTGGTGATGAGGAACCGCGCCGCGTACTCGAACGAGCGGAGCATCCCGGCGACGTCGCGCAGCGGGTGCGCGAGGGCCCGGCGCTCGCTCTGCGTCCGCGCCGGCTCGCCCTCGAAGTCCAGCACCGTCCACCCGGACTCGGTGCGCAGGACCTGGCCGAGGTGGTAGTCGCCGTGCACGCGCTGGACGGGCAGCGGCTCGGCCCGCGCGGCCAGGTCCAGGAACGCCTCGGTGAGCGCCTTGGCGTGCGGCGCGAGCGCGGGCACCGCGCGGCAGGTGCCGGTCAGCTCGGCGTTCATCCGCGCGGCCGTCGCGCGGACCTCCCCGGCCGGGACGACCGTGACGCCGAACGCGTCGGCGAGCGCCCGGTGCACCTCGGCGGTGGCCGCGCCGAGCCGTTCGGCCTCGGCGGCGAAGTCGCCGCCGGCGGCGCTCGCGTCGAGCTCCGCCCACTCGTCGCCGCCGGGCGGCGGCGTGTGCGCGAACCAGTCCCGGACGCTGGCGATCGCGAGGCTCCACCCGTCCACGCCGGTGTGCAGGTAGTCCGACAGGAGGGCGAGCGTCACCGGCTCCGCGCCCTCGCCCGCCCGCGCCCCGTGGCCCGGTTCCAGCTCGATCCAGCCGAGGACGGCCGGGACGTGCGCGCAGCCGCGGCGGCTCAGCGCGAGGTTGACCTCCAGGTCGAGGTTGACGCCGGGGGACAGGCGGCGGAACAGCTTGCAGATGTACTCGTCGCCGAACAGTAACGAGGTGTTGCTCTGCTCGGCGGTCATCGGCAGGCTCGCCAGGTCCGTCCGGATGCGGGCGCCGCCCGCGTGGTGGAACCGCAGCGGGCCCGCGGACGCCCCGCTCGCCATGGCCTCCAGCAGCACCCGGGTCAGGTCCGGGTCGTGCGCGGCGTCGTACAGCCGGGCCTTCGCGGACCGGTCGCCGCAGGGCCCGCCGATCTCGACGTGCCGGAGCCGGTCGGGAAGGTCGCGGCGGGCGCCGAGGAGGAGCTGGTAGTGGTCGGTGGTGTCGTCCCGGCGGACGTGGATGACGAGGTGGTGCAGGGAGGGGTCGCCGGACCGGAGTTCGGTGGCGGTGCCGATGGCGAGGTCGTGGATGGGGCCGTCCTTGCCGCCGAACCACCGCTGCCGCGGCAGCCACTCGGCGAGGTCCCGGACGAGGTCCCGCTCTGGAGGAAGCACGGTCAGACGGTCCTTCCCGCGCGGGTGCCCGGCCCCGCGTCCGCGCCCGCCACGGGATCGCCGTCCTCAGGAGGGACCAGCTGGAACCAGTAGAAGCCGTGCCCGGGCAGGGTGAGCAGGTACGGGAGTTCGCCGATGGCGGGGAACTGGACGCCGCCCATGCACTCGACGGGCGCGTAGCCCTCGAAGCGCCGCAGGTCCAGCTCGACCGGCTGGGGGAACCGGGACAGGTTGCTGACGCACAGGACGGTGTCCATCTCGCCCCAGGGGCTCTCGTCCTCGGTGATCTCGCGGGTGAAGGCCAGGACGGAGGGGTTGGAGGCGGACAGTTCGACGTAGGAGCCGACGCCGAAGACGGGGTGGCGCTGGCGGATCTCGATCATCTTGCGGGTCCAGTGGAGCAGGGATCCGGGGTTGTTGGCCTGGGCTTCGACGTTGACGGCCTGGTAGCCGTAGATGGGGTCCATGATGACCGGCAGGTAGAGGCGGGCGGGGTCGCAGGCGGAGAAGCCGGCGTTGCGGTCGGGGGTCCATTGCATGGGGGTTCTGACGGCGTCGCGGTCGCCGAGCCAGATGTTGTCGCCCATGCCGATCTCGTCGCCGTAGTACAGGACGGGGGAGCCGGGCAGGGACAGCAGGAGGGCGGTGAACAGTTCGAGTTGGTTGCGGTCGTTGTCCAGGAGGGGGGCCAGGCGGCGGCGGATGCCGATGTTGGCTTTCATGCGGGGGTCTTTGGCGTATTCGGTGTACATGTAGTCGCGTTCTTCGTCGGTGACCATCTCCAGGGTGAGTTCGTCGTGGTTGCGCAGGAAGATGCCCCATTGGCAGTTGTCGGGGATCTTGGGGGTCTGGGCCATGATCTCGGAGATGGGGTAGCGCTGTTCGCGGCGGACGGCCATGAAGATGCGGGGCATGACGGGGAAGTGGAAGGCCATGTGGCATTCGTCGCCGCCGGCGGCGGGGTCGCCGAAGTACTCCACGACGTCGGCGGGCCATTGGTTGGCCTC
>NZ_JBEZJP010000605.1:0-3687 GCF_040653175.1 Actinomadura sp. NPDC048032 | reverse complement strand
GGTCCCATCCCGAACCCGGAAGTTAAGCCCTTCAGCGCCGATGGTACTGCATGGGAGACCGTGTGGGAGAGTAGGACGCCGCCGGACACATATTGCAGAAAGGCCCCGCCGTTACCGGCGGGGCCTTTCTCATTTCGTGCCTGCTTCCCAGGGGCTTTTTCGCATTGCCCGGACGCTATGCCGGAGGGACACCCCGTCCGCCGGTGAGGGCGGCGAGCGCCGGGTGGGCGCGTCCGGGCGCGATGGTGGTGATGTCGTAGAGCGCGACCCCGGCCTGCACGAAGGGATCTTCGGCGGCGATCTTCTCCGCCTCCTGCCGGTCGACGCCGGCGACGATGATGAGGCCGCCCTCCGACGAGGGGACAGTCTGGCCGGACAGCAGGAACGTGCCCGCGCCATGATGCCGTTCGAGAAACGCCACATGGGCGGAGACATGGGGTTCGGCGTCCTCCTCCGACCTCGTGTACTCCAGGCGCAGCAGATGCAGCATCGTATGCTCCCCGATGGTCGTCTGATCTCCGAACAAGTCTGCCAGTGGGCGGCACGGTCACCGGTCGTTCGTCCATGCGGTACCGGCGATCGTGTGGGCGAGCCCGGTGCGGCGCCTATGATCGGCGGATGCCCCTAGGCCACCTTGGCGTAAATGTCCGCGACCTTGGCCAAGCCAAGGCGTACTACGACGAGTTGATGCCCCTGGTCGGCTTCGAAACCTTCTTCGCCACCGAGGAGGAGTTCTCCTACCGCCCGGCGGGCGGCAAGCCGGGCACGTATCTGTTCTTCTATCCGGCATTGGAGGACGGTGACTACTCGCGCCACCGTCCGGGTCTTCAGCACCTCGCTTTCATGGTGAAGACTCGGGAGGAGGTCGACCGTCTGCATGAGTGGGCGGTCAAGCGGGGCGCGAACGTGCTCTATGAGCCCCAGGAGTTCCCGCAGTACGGCCCCACCTACTACGCCACCTTCTGGGAAGGTCACGACGGCGTCACTTTGGAGACCGTCTGTCACCGTTAGGCTGCGCGTATGGCGGATCTACTGGACTGAGCGGTTCGTCAGCCAGGCTTGACTGGCACCGGCAGAACCAGCGACGCCTTCGACCAGATCGATGCGGGCCCTGAGGCGTGGAGGGCCGGCGCCCAGACCCTCGGGCCCGCCGCCTCCCCCCGGCCAGCGGCCCCGCTGAAACCCGTGCCAGGACAAGGCCCGCTGTGGGCGGTCTCCCTTGGACCATGCGCTGTCCGTGGATCAGCGGCCGAGCGCCTGGTCGAGCGTGGTGGCCCACTGGTGCAGCAGGCGGGTACGGCGTGCCGAGTCGTCGGTGAGCAGGTCGGCCAAGCCGAGGCCGCGGACCAGGTCGAGGGTCGCCTGGACGGTCTCCCGGACGCCGGGGACCGACTCGTCCGCGCCCAGTGCCTCCACGGTGAGGCGGTGCGCCTCGCGCCCGACCCGCGCCTCCAGGGGGACGACCTGCGCGCGGAGCTGCTCGTCCGAACTGGCCGCGACCCACAGCTGGAGCGCGGCGCGGAAGAGCGGGGTCGTGTACATCTCGCCGAGGAGCGTGACGACGTCCAGCGTGGAGGGACGGCGGTCGGCGAGCGCGTCGAGGCGCTCGCGCATCTGCGCCATCCGCACGTCCGAGCCGTACTCGACCGCCGCCGTCACCAGTTCCTCGCGGGTGGGGAAGTGGTGCTGGGCGGCGCCGCGGGAGACGCCCGCGCGCTCGGCGACCACCGCCACCGTCGTGCCCGCCCAGCCCACGGAGGCGAGGCAGCCGATGGCGGCCTCCAGGAGGCGCCGCCGCGTGGCGCGGCTGCGGTCCTGCTGCGGTTCGCGGGGGAGTGCCTGGGCGGTCATGGAGTCCTCGAAGTCGGTGGCCCTCCAGTCAACCAAACGATCAGGCGGAGAAACAATCATGCGTGATTGATTTTTTAGAGGCGGGCTGGCAGGGTTCTGGCCATGAGCCAACCGCTGCGGGTCGGGAACGCCTCGGGCTTCTACGGCGACCGCTTCTCCGCGGTGCGGGAGATGCTGGAGGGCGGGCCGCTGGACGTCCTCACCGGCGACTACCTGGCCGAGCTGACGATGCTGATCCTCGGGCGCGGGAAGATGAAGGACCCGGACGCCGGGTACGCCGCGACGTTCCTGCGGCAGATGGAGGAGTCCCTCGGCCTGGCCGCGGAGCGCGGCACCACGATCGTCGCGAACGCCGGCGGGCTCAACCCGCGGGGGCTGGCGGCCCGGCTGCGCGAGCTGGCCGCCCGGCTCGGGGTCGACGTGCGGATCGCCCATGTGGAGGGCGACGACCTGCTGCCCCGGGCGGAGGAGCTCGGCCTGGCGGACGCCCGCCGCGGGCGGCCGCTCACCGCCAACGCCTACCTGGGCGCCTGGGGGATCGCCGAGTGCCTGCGGGCCGGCGCGGACGTGGTGGTGACCGGACGCGTCACCGACGCGTCCCTGGTCGTGGGCCCGGCCGCCGCGCACTTCGGCTGGGCGCGCGACGACTGGGACGCGCTCGCGGGCGCGACGGTCGCCGGGCACGTCCTGGAGTGCGGCGCGCAGGCGACCGGCGGCAACTACGCCTTCTTCCAGGAAATCTACAATGTAAAGGCACCGGGCTTTCCGATCGCCGAGATCCATCCCGACGGGTCCAGCGTGATCACCAAGCACGACGGGACGGGCGGCGCCGTCACGGTCGAGACCGTCACGGCCCAGCTCCTGTACGAGATCGGCGCGCCCGCCTACGCCGGCCCGGACGTGACGACGCGGTTCGACACGATCGTCCCGGCGCAGGACGGGCCCGACCGGGTGCGGATCAGCGGCGTCCGGGGCCTTCCGCCGCCGCCGACCACCAAGGTGTGCCTGAACCACCTGGGCGGGCACCGCAACGAGATGACCTTCGTCCTCACCGGCCTGGACATCGAGGCCAAGGCCGAGCTCGTGAAGGCGCAACTGGAGGCCGCCTTCACGAAGGGCCGGCCGTCCCGCGTCGAATGGACGCTCATCGGCGCCCCCGGGCCGGACCCGGCCACGCAGGGGGAGGCCACCGCCCTTCTCCGCTGCGCCGTCCTCGACCCGGACCCGGAGAAGGTCGGCCGCGCGTTCAGCGGCGCCGTCGTGGAACTCGCCCTCGCCGGCTATCCGGGCTTCACCATGACCTCCCCGCCGGGAAAGGGCGGCCCTTACGGCGTCTACACGCCCGCCTACGTCCCGAACGAGGCCGTGGAGCATGTCGCGGTGACCCACGAGGGCGAGCGCATCGCCATCGCCGCGGCTCCGCACGTGCGCGACCTCGAAGCCCCCGCCGAGGCTCCGCCCGCCGGAGGCGTCCCACCGGGAGCCGCCGTCCGGGCGCCGCTCGGCCGTGTCGCCGGGGCGCGGAGCGGGGACAAGGGCGGGGACGCCAACATCGGCGTGTGGGCCCGGACCGACGCGCAGTGGCGCTGGCTGGAGCCCTTCCTGACCACGGAAAGGCTCCGCGAGCTGCTGCCGGAAACCCGCGAGCACACCGTCCGCCGGCATGTGCTGCCCAACCTCCGTGCGGTGAACTTCGTGGTCGAAGGGCTCCTGCAGGAGGGCGTGTCCGCCTCGACCCGGTTCGACCAGCGCTCCTGGATCGGCCTCGTGGCGCAGGCCGGCATCGCCGCGTTCGTGGAGTGGTCGTAGACCGTCAGGTCGGCGAAGAACCGGGCG
>NZ_JBEZJP010000604.1:0-3688 GCF_040653175.1 Actinomadura sp. NPDC048032 | reverse complement strand
GATCGTCCAGCGCGTCCAGATCGGCATCCTGTGCCTGGGCCTGCTGACCATCGCGTGGGCGCTGTACTCCGACCGGAGGGACGCGGCGCCGCCACCGCCGCCCGGGCGGTCACCGCCGGGACGGGGGCCGGGACGCGGCCCCGGCTTGGGCGCCTGGCCCATGCCGGTGTTGGTCGAGCTGAACGGGTTGTTGCCCGGACGCGGCCCACCGGGACCACGACCGCCGCCACCACCGCCGCCACCCTGGCGCGGAGCGGGGCGCGGGCCGGGCTTCGGCGTGCGGGGACCCGGCTTCGGGCCTCCGGGCGCGCGGTTTCCGGCTCCGGCTCCGGCTCCGGCTCCGGCACTGGGAGCGGGCGCGGGAGCGGGCGGGGCGCTCGGGCCCTGCGCCGCGGGCGCGCTCACCGGCGTGCTCGGCGCCGGCGGAACGGGCGGGCGCGGCGCCGGCTGCGGGCCGGGCCTGGGCGCACCGCCCTGGCCGCCCTGGCCGCCGGGACCGGCCGGAACGCCGGTGCCACCCTGGCCACCGGGACCGCCCTGGCCACCGGGACCCGGACGGGGCCCAGCGGGCCGCGGACCCGGACGGGGCCCGGGGCGGGCACCCTGAGAATCGGAACCGCCGCCGGACGAACCCGGACGCGGCGGTGCGGACGGGCGCGGACCCGGCTTCTTGGGCGCGCTCCGTCGGTCGCCCTGCTTGGGGGCGGATGAAGAATTTGAGAAGGCTTCTGTCAGCCTGCGAACGACCGGCGCCTCAATCGTGGAGGACGCCGACCGTACGAACTCGCCCATTTCCTGGAGCTTGGCCATGACGACCTTGCTCTCTACTCCGAACTCCTTGGCGAGTTCATAAACCCGGACCTTCGCCACTGCACTCCCTACTCGGTCCGGGGGTGCGGCCTCCGGACCGTCGCTAACTTGCCGTACTCATCGCGGCGTGCTCATCGAGCGCTCATAGCAATCTCGACCTGCTTCCGACTAGACGTCGCTTACCATTCGGCCATCCTGCTGCTGCGCGGCAAGGGCCGCAAGTCGCTCCCGCAGCGGACCGGCGTCGAGCGGGCCCTGCAGGCGGAACGCCCGCGGGAACGCCCGGCGCCGCTCTGCGAGTGCGAGACACTCCGGATCGGGATGCAGATGCGCACCCCGTCCCGGCAGCCGCCCGCGAGGATCGGGGACGATGACGCCCTCGACCACCACCAGGCGCAGCAAGTCGGACTTGACCGTGCGAACCCGGCAACCCACGCACGTGCGAACAGCGGCCGCCGGGCCACGTCCCATGAGTCTACCGCGCCGAGGCGTCGGCGGGGCCTGTCGCATGTTCTCCTGACGCGGAAGATCCGGATTCGCCGGTTCCGGTGCTGCTCGGGGGCGTCTGTACGGGCTCGGTGTCGGACCGGATGTCGATCCGCCAGCCGGTGAGCCGGGCGGCGAGCCGGGCGTTCTGCCCTTCCTTGCCGATCGCGAGGGACAGCTGGTAGTCGGGCACCACCACCCGGGCGACCCGGGCGTCGGCGTCGACCACCTCGACACTCGAAACACGTGCCGGGGACAGGGCATTCCCGACGAACTCCGCCGGGTCCTCCGACCAGTCCACGATGTCGATCTTCTCGCCGTGCAGCTCGCCCATCACGTTGCGGACGCGGCTGCCGAGCGGGCCGATGCAGGCTCCCTTGGCGTTCACCCCGGACTTGCGCGAGCGAACCGCGATCTTGGTGCGGTGGCCGGCCTCCCGGGCGATCGCCGCGATCTCCACGGTGCCGTCGGCGATCTCCGGGACCTCCAGCGCGAACAGCTTGCGGACGAGGTTCGGGTGGGTGCGCGACAGCTGCACCGACGGGCCGCGGTGGCCCTTGCGGACCTGCACCACGTAGGCGCGCAGCCGCTCGCCGTGCTCGTAGCGCTCGCCGGGCACCTGCTCCTGCGGCGGCAGGACCGCCTCGATCTTGCCGAGGTCGACCAGCACGCTGCGCGGGTCCTTGCCCTGCTGGATGATGCCGCTGACGATGTCGCCCTCGCGGCCCGCGTACTCGCCGAAGGTCAGCTCGTCCTCGGCGTCGCGCAGGCGCTGGAGGATCACCTGCTTGGCGGTGGTCGCGGCGATGCGGCCGAACCCCGTCGGGGTGTCGTCGTACTCGCCGACGGCGTTGCCCTCGTCGTCGGTCTCGGTCGCCCACACGGTCACGTGGCCGCTCTGCCGGTCGAGCTCGACGCGCGCCTTCGGCGCCGCGCCCTCCGTCCGGTGGTAGGCGATCAATAGGGCGTCTTCGATGGCCTTGACGGCCACGTCGAGCGAGATGTCCTTCTCGCTCTCCAGGCCCCGAAGGGCGGTCATGTCGATGTCCACGAGGTTCCCCCCTCTAGTCCGGCTGCGCCGGAGAACGCGATTCCTCGGCCGGCGACGAAGGCGCGAACTCCACCTGCACGCGGCCGCGCCCCAGCTCGCCGAGGCCGAACCGGCGCCGCACGGTCTCCGGCCCGGCGGTCTTCCCCTTCGGGGATGACGGCTTCCCGGCCCCGCCGGCGGCCTTCCCGCCGGTTCCCTTGCCCCGGCGCTTCTGGACGACGTCGATCTCCACGGCCTCGTCGTCGGCCGCCACCACGCGGCCCTCGATCTGGCCTCCCTCGGTCAGGGGGGCGACGACCAGCCGGCCGACGGCACGGCGCCAGTGCCGCGGTTCGGTGAGGGGGCGGTCGACGCCCGGCGAGGTCACCTCCAGCACGTAGGGCGAGGAGCCCATGACGTCGGACCCGTCGAGCAGCTCGGAGGTCGTCTCGCTCAGGCGGGCGATGGCGTCGAGGCCGATCCCGCCGTCGGCGTCGACGACGACCCGGACGAGCCGGCGGCGGCCCGCGGGCCGCACGTCGACCTCCTCCAGGTCGTAGCCCGCCTCGGCGATCGCGGGCGCGAGCAGCCTGCTGAGGGCGGCGGCGGCCGCGTCGCGGCTCGGCCGGGCGGCGTCGCGCGGCGGGGCCGCCTCCTCCTGCCAGCCGCGCCTCCCCTGAGCGCGGCCGCCACGGGACTCGACGCTCATGGGGTCCTCCTCCTGTTGTGCGCCTGCGATGTCTGTCGTGCGCCTGGCGGCGGCGGGGCCGCCGCTCGTCCGCCGACACCTCAAGACTATCGACAGCCGGGGACCGCAGCGGTCTTTCCGGCGCCTCTCCGGCGCGGCGGATATGGAATGCTTGAGCTGGCCTGATGGGCGCGTCCGGAGACCGCCGCCGCAGCGGGCCGCCGCCACCTCCGCAACCGGGTGAGGAGACTCCCTTTGCCAGAGGCCGCACCGCCGCCGGGGCAGGCGATGTCACGCTCGACGCAGGCGCTGTCACGCCGTGCGCTGCTGGGCCGGGCCGCGCTGCTGGGCGGCGGTGCGCTGCCCGTACTGCCGTGGATCGCGTCCTGCACGGCGGAGGCCGCCCCCGCGCCCGAGGACGTGCCGGTGCTGGTGGGCGCGATCGCCGCCGAGCAGAACCTGATCGCCTCGTACGAGGCGGCGCGGTCGTCGAACGCTTCCCAGTCCACGCGGCTCGATCCCGTCCTCGCCCATCACCGCAGGCATCTGGCCGTCCTGAGGCGGCACTACGTCGCGGGCTCGGGGAACCGGGCGGGCGAGGGCGGCGCCGTCCCCTCCCCCGTCGCGGCGTCGGTCCCCGCGGGCGCCGCGGGCCTCGCGGCCCTCCGCGACAT
>NZ_JBEZJP010000603.1:0-3693 GCF_040653175.1 Actinomadura sp. NPDC048032 | reverse complement strand
GTCGCGGCGAGCATCTGGTTCCGGGCGTCCGGGACGAGCGCCAACTACCTGTGGCAGCTACGCGTCCTCCTCCTCGATGTCTCCCGCCGGGATGGTGGTGGGGACGGCCGACCACGCGTGGAAGAGCGTCGGGGGCCCGCCCCACGTCGGGGTCGGCACCACCCACTGGTCGTCGGCGACGTGGTTGTTGTAGAGACCGAGGGCGTAGGCGGGGTACTGGTCAGGCACGATCCCCCAGTAGTTCGCGCCGGTGCCCGGCACGGGGATGAACCTCCAGTGCTGGAGCGGGCTGCCCGTCCGCCCTTCCCGTGCGGTCAGGATCGGCGACAGCCCCGGGATGCTTCCGGGGCCGGGCCCCGGACGGAACGTCAGGACGTGCTCGTTGACCTGGTGCTCCACAAGGTGGACGGAGCGCCCGCCGCGCAACCGGATCTCGTACAGCCGCCATTGCGCCGTCTTGTCGGACGGCAGCGGCCAGTGGTTCTCGTTCTGCACCTCGTCGTTGAGCGTCGTCGTCGACTGGTTCTCGCTCTGCAGGAAGGTTCCCGACACCTGGTGCACGAGCAGGACGGGCTCGCGGGTGGGGGGCTGTCCCTGGACCAGGCGCTGAGCCGGCATATGCGGTTCCTCTCGGGGGATCGACGTCACGCTCCCCATTCCCGAGTGCGACGCTCTGGTCACTTACCGTGAGGATGCGCCTGTCTGGCGACTCCGCGACCCACATCTGGCCTGCGACCGTCACCCCCCGCGATCCGGCATGGGCGCGGGCCGTCCCGCCGCCCGCCGCTAGGGTGATCATGTGCCCAGCAGCGTTCTCGTTCTGACCGGCCCTCCCGGAGCGGGGAAGTCGACGGTCGCGGCCCGGATCGCCCGCCGCCAGGAGAAGGCCGTCCACCTGCACACCGACGACTTCTGGCACTGCATCGTGGCCGGAGCGGTCCCGCCGTACGAGCCGGCGTCGCACTCCCAGAACGAGACGGTGATGGACGTCATCGCCGGTGCGGCGTTCACCTACGCGAGCGGGGGCTTCGTCACGGTCGTCGACGGGATCGTCGGCCCGTGGATGCTCGGCCACTTCCGCCGGCAGGCGACGCGGCACCCCTCGGTGCCCTTCCACTACGCGGCGCTTCGCCCGCATCGCGACGTCACGCTCGCCCGTGCGCAGGCCCGGACGGCGCCCGGCGCGCTGGTGGACCGGCGTCCCGTCCTGGCGATGTGGGACCAGTTCGCCGACCTCGGCGAGCTGGAGCGCCACGTGCTCGACACCTCGGACGAGGACGCCGCCGGGACCGAGGCCCGGGTCGCCGAGGCCTTCGCCTCCGGCCGCCTGCGGCTGCGCCTCTAGGGCGGCGCCCGGGACCGTTCCCGCCGGCCGGCGGCATTTCGCTCGACGCCCGGCACGGGTCTCTGAGAGCGTGGGAGCCGATATCCGATCTTGATTGGTGGAGGCCGACCGTGGCGTGCCGGATCAGTGAACTCGTGCTCGACTGCCGCGACCCGGAGAGACTCGCGGAGTTCTGGTGCGAGGTGCTCGGGTTCGTGGAGCTGGACCGGGAGGACGGCGACATCGAGATCGGCCCGCCGGAGGGGTCCGGCGGGCTCCAGCCGACGCTGATCCTCAGCCGCAGCGACGAGCCGAAGACCGGCAAGCTGCGGCTGCACTTCGACGTGAACGCGACGGACCGGGACCAGGACGCCGAACTGGAGCGGCTCCTCGCCGCCGGCGCGCGGCCGGTGGACATCGGGCAGACCGGGGAGGAGAGCTGGGTCCCCCTGGCCGATCCGGAGGGCAACGAGTTCTGCCTGCTCCGGGCGCGCCTGACCTGACCGCCAGGGCCGGGCTCACCGGCCGGTCCGGAAACGCGAGCCGGCGAAGGCGCCGGCGAGGGCGGACAGGACCGGCACGACGATGAAGGCGGCCAGCAGGACGGGGGTGCCGTCGACGTCGAGCGTGCGGTCCAGGACGAAGGTGAAGAACGCTCCCACGGTCTCGGTCAGCAGGAAGCCCGCGGCCCCGCCGACCACGAGCCCGATCATGGCGCCGGTGTGGTTCATGGTCCCCATGATCGGGACGCGGCCGCCCCCGCCGCATCGGCCCGCGGCGGGCTTCCGCCCTACCCCGCCGGTTGCGGGCCGGCCGCGCGCCTACTGCCGTGGTCGCACCCAGCGCGGGCTGACCATGCCGGACTCGTAGGCGAGGATGACCAGCTGCGAGCGGTCCCGCACGTCCAGCTTGGACATGATGCGGCTGACGTGGGTCTTGGCCGTGGCGGGGCTGAGCACGAGGCGGGCGGCGATCTCGTCGTTGCTGAGCCCGGCGGCGACGAGCAGCATCACCTCCCGCTCCCGGACGGTGAGGGAGTCGAGCCGGGGGCCGGGGACGGGCGCCTGGGCGCGCCCGGCGAACTCCCCGATGAGGCGGCGGGTGACGGACGGGGTGATCAGCGCGTCCCCGCGCGCCGCCACCCGCACCGCGTGGATCAGCTCCGCCGGCTCGGTGTCCTTGAGCAGGAAGCCGGTGGCTCCGGCGCGCAGCGCCCCGTACACGTACTCGTCCAGGTCGAAGGTCGTCAGGATCACCACCCGCACGCCGTCGAGCCGCGGGTCGGCGGTGATCCGCCGGGCGGCCTCCAGGCCGTCCATGCCGGGCATCCGCACGTCCAGCAGCGCCACGTCCGGGCGCAGCTCGCGGCAGGCGGAGACCGCCCGCGCGCCGTCCGCGGCCTCGCCGACGACGGTGATGTCGTCCTCGTCGTCGAGGATGGAGCGGAACCCGGCCCGCACGAGGCGCTGGTCGTCGGCCAGCAGAACCTTGATCATCGCTTGCGCGCCTCGTTCCCGTAGGGCAGCCGGGCCCGGACGAGGAAGCCGCCGCCCGGCCGCGGACCCGCCGTCAGCTCGCCGCCGAGCGCGCGGGCCCGCTCGCGCATGCCGTCGACGCCGCTGCCCGGCCCCGCCGGCGGCGCGGCGGCGCCCCGGCCGTCGTCGGCGACCTCGACGAGCAGCGCGCCCGGCCCGCGCTCGACGCTGACGGTGACCTCCGCGGCGACGGCGTGCCGCGAGACGTTGGTGAGCGACTCCTGCACGATGCGGTAGGCGGCCAGGCCGACCTCGGTGGGCGGGTCCGCCTCGCCGGTGACGCCGCCGTGCACGGTGAGCCCGGCCGCCCGCGCCGTCCCGATCAGCCCGCCGATCCCGTCCAGGGAGGGCGGGGGCGCGGTCGGCGCCTCCTCGTCGGCCTGCCGCAGCACCCCGAGGGTCGCGCGCAGGTCGCGCAGGGCCTCCCGGCTCGACGCCTTGATGGCGGCGAGGGCCGCCTCGCCCTGCGCCGGGTCCCGGTGGAAGCGGTGCAGCGACGTCCCGGCCTGGACGTTGATGAGCGAGAGGTGGTGCCCGACGACGTCGTGCAGCTCGCGGGCGATGCGCAGCCGCTCCTCGCCGGCGGCGCGCCGCTCGGCCTCGCGCAGGTAGGCGATCCGGCTGTGCCGCACCCACCCGAGCGCGACCACGGCCACCAGCCATCCGGTCAGCATGAACAGGGCGACGCCGTTGACGTCGCGGTTGCCGAGCAGGGTGCCGGCGCCGGTGGCGATCACGGTCAGCGCCGCGAGGACGACCGCGGCCTGGAGCCGGCCCGCGGCCGCGACCGCGTACAGCGCCGCGATGACCGCGATCATCAGCCCGCCGTCGTGC
>NZ_JBEZJP010000602.1:0-3710 GCF_040653175.1 Actinomadura sp. NPDC048032 | reverse complement strand
GAGCTGGCCGTGCAGGTCCTGCCACTCGCGGATGCGCAGGTGTCGCGGATCCAGGCGTGCGCCGGGTCGTCGCAGATGCGCCACGCACGCTCCGGCGACGGCCCGGCCATCACGTTCAGGTAGTACAGGTCGTGCCCCGGCGGCGCCATCGACGGGCCGTGCCAGCCGTGCGGGATCAGCACGGCGTCGCCGCTGCGGACCTCCGCCAGCACGTCGATCGGACGTCCCGGCGAGCCGTAGACGCGCTGGTAGGCCATGCCGTCCCGGGCGACCTCGAAGTAGTAGATCTCCTCCAGGACCGACTCGCCGGGCCTCTGCTCGTCATGCTTGTGCGGCGGGAACGACGACCAGCACCCGGCCGGCGTCAGCACCTCGCACGCGATCAGCTTCTCGGCGAACGGGAACCCCTCCGGCGTCCCGAAGTTGTTGACCTGCCGGCTCGCCGACCCCGCGCCCCGCAACTCCACCGGGACCTTCTCCGCCGGTCCGTAGCGCGGTGCGAGCCGCCGCTCGCACCGGGCGCCCGCCAGCGCGAACCGCCCGCCGCCGCGGACGGTCACCCGGGCGTCGCGCGGCACGTAGGCGAAGTCGCTGACCCGGGCGAAGACGTCCTCGCGGCCCTCCAGCTCGAACCGCTCGCCGTCGCACTCCACGGCGCACGACCCCGCCAGCGGCAGCACGATCGTCTCGAACTCACCGGTGTCGAACGTGTGGGAGCCGCCTTCCGGCAGCTCCAGAACCCGCAGCCCCGAATAGGCCCAGCCGGCCGACTCGGGGGTCACGACGAGCCCGTACGGGGCTTCCGCGGCGGTTCCGGCGGGGAGGTGGTACTTCATCGTGGCTCCTTGAGGAGTTCGTCGACCTCGTCTTGCGTGGGCATCGCGTCGGAGCAGGCGATACGGGACGCGACGATCGCCCCCGCGGCGCCCGCGAACCCGACGAGCCGCCGCAGGTCCCATCCGGCGAGCAGGCCGTGGCAGACGGCGCCGCCGAACGCGTCTCCGGCGCCGAGTCCGTTGACGACGTCCACCTTGACGGGGGGCACCTCCACGACCTCGTCGGCCGTCGCCGCGAGGACGCCTTCCGGGCCCATCTTCACGATGGCGAGCTCCGGGCCGCGGGCCAGGATCGCGCGGGCGGCGGCGCGCGGCTCCCGCTCCCCCACGGCGACCTCGCACTCCTCCAGGTTTCCGACCGCGACCTTCGCCCGTTCCAAGGCGAGGCCCGCCCAGTGCGGGGCCTCCGACGGGTCGTCCCACAGCATCGGCCGGTAGTCGAGGTCGATGACGGTCTGCCCGGGGTGCTCCCCCAGCGCGGTCAGGGTCGCCTCCCTGCTGGGCTCCTGGGAGAGGCCCGTGACCGTGGCCCAGACGATGCGCGCCGAGCGGATCGCGTCGAGGTCGAGCTCGTCCGGACGGATCTCCAGGTCGGGAGCCTTGGGGTAGCGGTAGAAGTACAGCGGGAAGTCGTCGGGCGGGAAGATCTCGCAGAAGGCCAGCGGGGTCGGCAGGCCGGGGACGGCGGTGACGAACCGGTCGTCCACGCCGTAGCCCCGAAGGGCCTTGTGGACGAACCGGCCGAAGGGGTCCTCCCCCGTGCGCGTGACGACGGCGGTCCTGCGGCCGTACCTGGCCGCCGCCACGGCGACGTTGGTCGGGCTGCCGCCGAGGTACTTGCCGAACGACTCGACGTCCTCCAGCGGCGTGCCCACCTGGTTCGGATAGACGTCGACGCTGACCCGCCCCATCGTGATGAGGTCGAACGTCATCGGGCCACCCCGGCGAGGTAGTCGAGGCTCCTGCGGACGTCGCCGCACGGTCCGGCGTCCCGCGCGGGTTCGCCGGTGAGGACGGTGTCCTGCTCCATCACCCACCAGCCTTCGTAACCGGAGACCTCCAAGGTCCGGATGATGTCGGGGATGTCGATGTCGCCGTCCCCGAGCGGCTTGTACAGACCGTCCCGCACCGCGCTCGTGTACGTGATGTCTCCCTTGAGTACCTGTTGGGCAAGGCCCACGTCCACGTCCTTCAGATGGACATGCGCTATGCGCGGCGCCGCGAAACGCGCCAGCCACACCGGATCGGTCCCGCCGACCAAGAGGTGCCCTGTGTCGAGGCAGAGTGGGATGCTGCATCCGCCCAGCACGCGTTCGACCTCGGCGCGCCGCTCCACGACCGTCCCAACGTGAGGATGCAGGGTGGCGAGCCTGCCGCGCTCGGCGGCGCGCGCGGCGATCGCGTCGAGGTTCGCGAGCAACGCCGCCCACGCCTTGGTGTCGAGGACGGGGCGCTCGTCGTATCCGTCGAGTCCGGTCGCGGCGGCCAGGACGAGGACACCGTCGATGTCGTCCAGCGCCTGCTCGACCACGGGCAGCGGGTCGAACGCGGGGTCGTGCAGAACGACGGGCACGAACGCCCCTACGAGACCCAGGCCGAACGAGGTCAGCAGTTCGTCCCGCTCCTGCGCGGCCCGGGGGAGGAAGCCGTCCGGCCCCAGTTCCGTGGCGGCGAGGCCGAGGTCGCGCATCTCGGCGAGCACCCGGTCCGGTTCCATCTGGTGGCCCCAGCCGGGCACCTCGCACACACCCCACGAGATCGGCGCGCCGGCGATCCTCACCGCCGCACCTCCTCGACGGCCACCATCCGCCCTTGCCGCATGGACAGCTCGCACGCCTCGGCGAGGTAGAACGCCTCCAGCGCCTCTTCCGGCGGGCACGGATTGGCGCGGCGGCCCGCCACGACGTCCGCGAAGGCCCGCAGTTCGGCGTCGTAGGCGTCGGTGAAGCGCTCCATGAAACCGCCGTAGGGCGCCCTGGGCTGGTCCCCGTCCGGGAGCGCGGTCGCGGGGGTCCGGTCGTCCAGGCCGGCGATGACGCTGTCCTTGGACCCGAACAGTTCCAGGCGCGCGTCGTACCCGGCGGCGTTGTAGCGGGTGGCCGAGACCTGGCCGAGCGCCCCGTCGTCCAGGACGAGCATCGCCGAACCCGTGTCGACGTCCCCGGCCTCGCGGAAGAAGTCGTCGCCCCGGTTGGCGCCCACCGCCATCACGCGGACGACCTCGCGGCCCGTGACGAACCGGATGAGGTCCAGGTCGTGGATGAGGCAGTCGCGGAACAGCCCGCCGGAGGTGGGGACGTACTCGGCCGGCGGCGGCGCCGGGTCGAAGCTGCACGAGCGGACGGTGTGCAGCCAGCCGAGCCTCCCGGACGCGAGGGCCTCGCGCGCCGCCGCGTTCCCGGCGTCGAACCGGCGCTGGAACCCGACCTGCACCGGAACGCCGCCGCCGGCCGCCGCCCGGACGATTTGGAACGTTCCATCAATATCGGACGCGAGCGGCTTCTCGCAGAAGACGGGGGTTCGCGCCGCCACGGCGCGCTCCACCAGGGCCGCGTGCGCGTCCGTGGCCGCCGCGACGACCAGGCCGTCCAGTCCGGCGGAGAAGAGCCCCTCGACGGTCTCCAGCGCGGTGACCTCGGACGGTCCCCCGCCCAGGCGCGCGGCCAGATCCCGGGCGCGCTCCGGTGCGGCGTCCGCGACGACCACCGCCTCGACCTCGGGCAACTCTCGCAACGCGGCGGCGTGGCGCGCACCGATGCGCCCCGCGCCGGCCAGTCCGATCCTCATCGATCCCCTCCCGGTGGGCGGTCAGATGGAGACACGAGTCTGATGGAGCGTTCCAGAAGCGTCAACGCCCCGACCGTCCGCCTCTCC
>NZ_JBEZJP010000601.1:0-3711 GCF_040653175.1 Actinomadura sp. NPDC048032 | reverse complement strand
GGCGGCGCGGCGCGCTGCTGCGGCACGGGCTCCGGACCGCGATCGTCCCGATGACCGCCTACTTCGCCTGCCAGCACGATGAGCTGCCCCCTGTGGTCGGAAACCTAGGGCCGGGCCGGCGTGGCCGCGATCCAGCAGTGCAGGGGGCCGGCTGTTCGTTTAACAAGCTGGGGTGACGGGGGGTGGTGTCGGTCGAAGGATGTAGCTCGATCTCCTTAATCGGCAGGAGGTTCGGCGCGCCTGGCCTGACTAGCGTTTCTTGAGATTCGGAACGCCTGTTCGCCCGCGGTCGGAAGGATTGCTCATGGCCCCTGCTCACAAGACGCTCCTCGCTGGTTCGATCACATTCGTGGCAGGGCTGGCGCTTTGGCTGTCGGGCCTTGATGAGAAGATCGTCATCATCACGCCGTCCAAGGTCGGGGTAGTGCTGATGATCTTGGGTGGATTGGAGACCTTGTACGGGGTCTACATGAGCGTGCGCACCGACCGCGCAGCGCGCGGCTAAGAGCCTGTTCCAAAAGCCAATGCGGAGGTCGCGCGGCGGCTGGTGCCGGCGCAGGGCTGGCTCACCTACGGCGGCGAATGGGTCGGGCTTCAGCCGGTCCACGTCCAGCGGCGCGGTCACAACATCAGGGCCGTATCCAGGCCCGTGGCGGTCGGCGGCTGCTGCCCGTCGGGGTGTGCGGTGCGGATCGCGGTGCTCGCGTTGGCGACTGCGTCCACCGTCCGGCGGGGGCGAGCCCCCAGGGGCACCACCGAACTTCTAGGGCCCCGGTTCGACGAACTCGCCCGCAACTACCGGGTAGCGGTCGTAGTGGTCGCCGCTTTGCTCTGGACCAACACACGATCCACCGGACAGGCCCGTAGGGCTGGGCCGTCCGCGGGGTTGATCTTTCCGGCGGCGAGGATCACTGCGGAAAAGAGATCATCTGCGGCCACTCCTCTCGTGACGCCCGTATCCGGCGGGGGCGATTCGAAAGGCCAGTGTCTACGGAAGAGCGTGCGGCCGACCTACGGGCCGAGATCGCTACATCGCTGGACGTGTTCATGAGAGCCTCATAGGCTTGACCGCGACCTAGGACGTTCCGGAATCCGGACGGACGCATGCCGAACGAACCTACGCGCCGCTCTACTGGAGCAGGGCCTGACAATCGCCACGCTCGCCGGGTCCCTCGACGTGGACCCGGAATCGGTAGAACGGTGGATCATCAAGGACCGCACCCCCTCCTGGTGGCATCGCATGGCAGCGACCCCATGTTCGCGTGGACAGAACATACGCGTCCAGGAACGCGCCACACCTATGCCGGGGGACCGGGCCATGGGCCACAAGATCGACTGCTGCAACTCTTATGGAGGTTTCCGGTGGAGGCTCGTCTTTCCTTGGAATCCGCCGACCCCATCGCGGACCTGGAGTCACTTGCGGATTGGCTCCGAGGTGAATCAGAGTTTCATGGAAGGGTGACGGTCCACTCGGAGCCCCCAGAGGGTGGCCAACTGGGGACGGTGCCCCAGGCTCTGGTCGTGGCACTGGGCTCCGGAGGGGCCGTCTCGGTTCTGGTGGCCACTCTGAGAAGCTGGCTCTCGCTGCCGCGGCGCTCAAGTGTCAAGATCAAGGTTCTGGGCAAAGACGGGGCCGAGATCGAGGTGGATGCCAAGAACATTCGGGAAAAACGGGTTGAGGCGCTGGTCGACGAAGTGCTCAATCGAGAGTCCGAATAGTATGCGCCTGCCGGACCCCCAGCGCTCGCGCGTGATTCTGATGGGCACAAGCGAATACAATGACGAAGCGATTCCGGACCTGCTCGCGGCTGAGACCTCCTTGCGTGATCTCAGTATCCTGCTGTCGGACCCCACATTCGGGATAGTCCCCGAGGAGAACTGCATCACCCTTCTCAATGAAGGGGATATCCGCCTGCTGGGCAGGAGGCTGCGGTCGGCGATATCGGAGGCAGAGGATCTGCTCTTGGTGTATTTCGCCGGCCACGGACTGATCGGCGGTAAGCGTCACGAGCTCTATCTTGGCCTGCCCGACAGTGAATGGAACGAGCCCGAATTCACCTCGCTGGAGTTCGAAAAACTGCGCAGTGCGGTACTCAACAGTCATGCGACGACCAAAGTAATCATACTCGACTGCTGTTTCTCGGGACGAGTCATCTCGGAGACGATGGCTGATCCGATCGCGTCCGTCGTCGGTCAACTCGATGTCGACGGCACGTATGTGCTCACGTCCGCTCAGCGCGATCAGGTCGCGCTGGTCCTTCCCGGTGAAGAGCACACCGCTTTCACCGGGAGGCTGATGAAGCTACTGCGGGAGGGTGTTCCTGAAGGCCCGCAACTTCTCTCCATAGAGGACATCTATCGCCATCTTCTGGTGGTCATGCAGGCTCAGGGGCTGCCGCAGCCGCAGAAGCGGGGCACGCGTACCGCTGATCTGATAGCCCTCGCCCGCAACCGTGCCGTCGTGAGCCGCACCGCGTCCTCCTTGCGGTCTCGCTATCTCATGGCGGTTGATCATGGTGAACGCGGGGATTGGCCTCGCGTAAGGGATCTCCTGGAGGATGTGTGCGCCGCACAGGAGGATCTTCTCGGGGAGAACCATCCGGACTTCTTGAGGAGTTGTCAACTTCTCGCGCACAGCATAGGGGCCCTGGGCGACCCCCGACAGGCGGCCGTAGAACTCCACTACCTGCTCGCCAGGCAGATAACGATTCTTGGTGACGAACACGCAGATGTATTGCAGTCGCGTCAGTATCTTGCGCTCAACATCGGCGAAGCCGGTTATCGCGGTGACGCAGTCAAGATGTTGCGCGTCCTGCTGCCGATGCGCCGACGTATCTTGGGAGCTCATGACAGCGCGACATTGCGTACGTGCCACCTTCTGGCGCGGAACCTGGCGGCCATCGGAGAAGTAGAGGAGGCCGAGGCGCTGTTGCGAGAAGTCGTCGAACGGCGAGAACAGACACTGGGTGCCCATCATCCACATACTGAGAGGGCGAAGCGTGATCTGAGTCGACTCTAGAGCGAAATGTCGGATCGCGCGAAACTGCCATGAGTGCCGAGCAGGAACTCCAGGGCCAGGATGTTGCAGTTTTGAACTGCTCATTCTGCGGAAAAAGTCGAATGCAGGTCCGCAAACTCATCGCGGGTCCCGGTGTGTATATTTGCGATGAGTGCATCGAGCTCTGCAATGAGATCATAACCGAAGAGCATGAATTCGATCCAGAAAATTACCTTCCTCCTCCTTATGAGCCATGCGCGATGGGAGAAGATGATGTGTACGTCTGGACCATGAGCTGAGTGCGGCTCACCTACACCGCGCTCGCGAGCCCATGCCGCGGTGCCCTCATAGGGGGACCCGCGTCCGCGGGTGTGGGGTCCATGTGGGGACGTCTCGCCCGCCGTAGCGTCCGGGCGAGCTTGGTGGCGCTGATTTCTAGGGCCATGTGGGGCGCCCTCCTCCCTTCTGAGAGGGGAGACACAGGAGCCAGCGTCAGTCGGTTTGGTTCGACGGTGCTGGACGGGGTCGGACTGGTCCCGTGGGCTCCTTCCCCTGTTTTCGCAGGTGAGCGGCTCCTTGACCGACTTCCCCGGACGGTGCCGGACGGGGTGCGAATATGGCTGACTCAGGGCGACCATCGTGGCGTTCACCCCGCGCGGCACGCCCGCCCTGCGCGCCGCGGCGATGGTCGTGCTGAGCCTGCTGGCCTCGCT
>NZ_JBEZJP010000600.1:0-3714 GCF_040653175.1 Actinomadura sp. NPDC048032 | reverse complement strand
TCTTCCTGGCGGTGAGCGCGGGCGCGCCGGGCGCGGCCAGCGGGTGGGCGGTGCCGACGGCGACGGACATCGCGTTCGCGCTGGCGGTGCTCGCCGTGACGTTCACCTCGTGCCCGGCGCCTCTGCGCGCGTTCCTGCTGACGCTGGCGGTGGTGGACGACCTGATCGCCATCGCCATCATCGCGCTCTTCTACACCAGCACCCTGCACTGGACGCCGCTGCTGCTCGGCGCGGCGCTGATCGTGGCGTACGGGCTGCTCCAGCACCGGGGCGTCCGTTCGCCGTGGGTGTACGTGCCTCTCGCCGTCGCGGCCTGGTACTGCCTCCAGCGGAGCGGGATCCACGCGACCGTCGCGGGCGTCGCGCTGGGGATGCTCACCAGCCCGAAGGAGACGCCGGACGGGCGGCCGACGAACGCCGAGCGCGCCGACCACGCGCTGCGGCCGTTCTCGGCGGGCGTGGCCGTGCCGGTCTTCGCCTTCGTGTCGGCCGGGGTGGGCCTCGGCGCGGCGCAGTTGGGCGCCGTGTTCACCGACCGGGTGGCCCTCGGCGTGATCGCCGGACTTCTGGTCGGTAAGTTCGTGGGGGTCTTCGGCGGGGCGTGGACGGCCGTGCGGCTCGGCCTTGCGACCCTCGGGGAGGACCTGCACTGGCACGAGATCGCGGGAGTCGCGCTCCTGGCCGGGGTGGGTTTCACCGTTTCGCTGCTGATCGGCGGTTTGGCCTATACCGACCCGTCACAATTCGAGAGAGTGACGACTGCGGTCCTGATCGCGAGCGTTCTCGCCTCGGCGGCCGCGGCCGTCGTCTTCCGGAGAAGGGTGCGTCTGCGCGCGCGCCCGGACTAAGGAGAAAAGCCATATGTCCGAGGCACTACCGGGCGAGCGAGTCGAGGACAAGTCCCTCGGCGAGCTGGTCGCCCTGGCGTCCAGCAGCGTCTCCGACCTGATCAGGGCCGAGATGGACCTGGCCAAGCTGGAACTGAAGGCCGATGCCAAGAAGGCCGCGCTGGGCAGCGTGATGTTCACGATCGCCGCGCTGATCGGCGGGCTGATCGTGATCCTGCTGTCGATCGCCTTCGCCTACGGGCTGGTGGCCGCCGGGATCTGGCACTGGGCGGCGTTCCTCATCGTGGCCGGCGTGTACCTGCTCCTCGCCCTGGCCCTGATCGCCATCGGGTACTTCCGCATCCGCAAGATCGAAGGGGCGAAGCGGACCCGCAGGACGCTGAAGGACGACTTCACCGCGCTGCGCCACCGCGGCGACTCCGGCGATCCCGAGCTGACGGGCTGACCGCCGCCGTGTCCGGGCACGACGCGTCGCTGATCGAGGTCGACGGGCCGTGGACGCACCGGCAGGTCAGCGCCGGCGGGACGCGCTTCCACGTCGCCGAGGCCGGCGAGGGGCCGCTCGTCCTGCTGCTGCACGGGTTCCCCGAGTTCTGGTGGTCGTGGCACCACCAGCTCGTCTCGCTGCCCGCCGCGGGCTACCGGGCGGCCGCCGTCGACCTGCGCGGCTACGGCGGCAGCGACAAGCCGCCGCGCGGGTACGACCTGGTCACGCTGGCCGGGGACGCCGCGGGGCTGGTCCGCGCCCTGGGCGAGGCGAACGCGACCGTCGTCGGGCACGACTGGGGCGGGCTGCTCGCCTGGACGATGGCCGTCTACCACCCGAAGATCGTCCAGCGGCTGGCGGTGGTGGGCGCCCCGCATCCCCTGCGGCTGCGGCGGGCCGTCGCCGGCGACCCGCGCGGGCAGGGCTGGGCGGCGCGCCACACGTTCGGCTTCCAGGTGCCGCTGTGGCCCGAACGACGCCTGGTCCGCGACGACGCGGAACTGGTCGGAAAGCTTCTGCACGACTGGTCGGGGCCGGACTGGCCGGACGAGCGCACCGAGCGGCTCGTACGGAAAGCCGTGCAGATCCCCGGGGTCGCCCACAGCGCGCTGGAGTACCACCGCTGGCTCATCCGCTCCCAGGCCCGCCCAGACGGCATCCGCTACGCGCACCGCATGCGCACCCCCATCCATGCCGCCACACTCCAGGTGCATGGCGCGCTCGACACGTGCACCCTTCCCGCCAGCGCGCAGGGCTCCGGACGCTACGTGAAGGCCCCGTACCGTTGGACGCTCATAGAGGGCGCAGGGCATTTCCCCCACCAGGAGCGTCCGCAGGAGTTCGACGCCCGGCTCCTCGACTGGCTGGCCGACCCGGGGCCTGAACGCTGAACCCGCGTACCGTGGAGGCATGCGGGATCGGGACGAGTCGGGACGCCCACGCAACGCACGCCCACGGGACGCCTACGGACGTCCCCTGCCGCACGGCGCCACCGGCATACCCACGATGCCGGACGAGCTCGACATGCCACCGGCGGAAGCCCTGGCCGAAGCGCAGCGCCTCCTGGACGCCGACCGCCCGTTCCATGCCCATGAGGTACTGGAAGCGGTCTGGAAGTCCGCCCCGGAGCCCGAACGGGAGTTGTGGCGGGGTCTCGCACAGGTCGCCGTAGGGGTGACCCATCTGCGCCGGGGAAACGCGCGTGGCGCCCAGGCCCTCCTCAGCCGCGCCGCGGACCGGCTGGTCCCGTACCTGGACGCCGCTCCGTACGGCATCGACGTCCAAGGGATCGTGCAGCGGACACGCAGCCTGGCGAAGGAGCCGCAGGACGGCCCCATCGCCCTCCGCCTCACACCGAACTAGTCGGAGCAGCTCTCCGTCGAGACCGGCTTCGTGGCGTTGGCGCCCACGCGCGCGTCGGGCGCGACCTCCTGCGCGGTGAGCGCGTACCCGGTGGACGGCGTGTCCAGGGCCGCGGCGAAGATGACGCCGTAGACGCGGCCGTCGGTGGACAGCAGCGGACCGCCGGAGTTGCCCGGCTCGACCTTGCCTCGGATGGCGTAGATCTCGCGGCTGACCTGGCCGGAGTGGTAGATGTCGGGCCCGCGCGCCGTCTGCCGGGCGCGGATCCGGGCCGCCCCGGTCGTGAACGGCTGCTGCTTCGGGAACCCGGCGATGATCGCGTCGTCGCGGACGCGGGCCTCCTTGGCGAACTCCAGCGCCGGCGCCTTCAGCCCCGGCACGTAGAGGACGGCGACGTCGCGCTTCGGGTCGTACAGCACGACCCGCCCGCGGTTGGTGTCGCCGTTGAGCGTCGCCACCACCGAGGAGCCGCGCGCCCCCGCGACGACGTGCGCGTTGGTCATGATGTGCTGCGGCGCGAACACGAAACCCGTGCCCTCGATGCGGCGCTGGCACTGCGGCGCCGTGCTGACCACCTTCACGATGCTGTTCTTGGCGGCCTTCAGGCCCCGGGTATTGAGGACGGACTCGTCCGGCGGCGGCACCTGCACCACCGACTCGCCGCCGAGGCCGTTGAAGACCTGCGGGAACTCGCTGCTCTTGACGAACCCCTGGAACGAGGTGAACCACGTCTGCGCCTGCGGGGGCATCACGTCGTTGATGCCGTTGATGATCGAGGAGCCCTTGACCTGCGTCCGGACGGGCTTGAACTCGGAGTTGGCGACCAGGCTGCCGAAGAACCAGGCGACGATCAGCAGCGAGAGCGCGCTGACGAACGTGCCGCCGACCGCGTCGGCGGTGCGGGCGTTCATCCCGGTCACCCGGTTGCGCAGGACGGCGCCGACGGACGAGGCGACGAGCTGGCCGAGGGTGGCGGACAGGAACGCGACCACGATGGCGAGCAGCGCCTGCTGCGCC
>NZ_JBEZJP010000599.1:0-3721 GCF_040653175.1 Actinomadura sp. NPDC048032 | reverse complement strand
GCCGGATCGCGGCGGAGGGCGACCCGTCCGCCGACGTCACCGCCCACGTCGTGGAGGCGCTGTCCAAGGAGGGCCTCGCGGAGTCGGCCGTGGTCAGGCGCGCCGTCGTGTGGCTGCTCCGGGCGCAGGAGGCGGACGGCTCGTGGTTCGGGCGCTGGGGGGCGAACCACGTCTACGGCACGGGAAGCGTGGTGCCCGCGCTCGTCGCGGCCGGGGTGCGTCCCGGCAAGCCCGCGATCCGGCGCGCCGTGGTCTGGCTGGAGGACCACCAGAACCGCGACGGCGGCTGGGGCGAGGACCTGCGCTCCTACGACGACCCCGCGTGGATCGGGCGGGGCGAGTCCACCCCGTCGCAGACGGCCTGGGCACTGCTGGCGCTGCTCGCCGCGGGCGAGCGCACCCCTGCCGTGGAGGCCGGCGTGAGGTGGCTCGTCGACCACCAGCGCCCGGACGGCAACTGGGACGAGGAGCAGTTCACCGGCACCGGCTTCCCCGGCGACTTCTACATCAACTACCACCTGTACCGCCTGGTCTTCCCCCTGAGCGCCCTCGGCCGCTACCTGGAGGGCGCGGCATGAGGCGGGGGCGCGGACCGGGCGGGACCGCCGAGTTCACCCTGCACGAGGAGGTCCCGACACCATGAGCATGCCGCTCCGCCAGAGCCTTCGCATCGGGGGCTACATCCTCCGCAACAAGCTGCGCGGCCGGGAGAAGTTCCCGCTCATCGTCGAGCTGGAGCCCCTGTTCGCCTGCAACCTCGCCTGCGCCGGCTGCGGGAAGATCCAGCACCCGCACGACGTGCTGAGGAAGCGCATGCCGGTCGAGCAGGCCCTCGCCGCCATCGAGGAGTGCGGCGCGCCGATGGTCTCCATCGCGGGCGGCGAGCCGCTGATGCACCCGCAGATCGACGAGCTGGTGAACGAGCTCGTCCGCCGCAGGAAGTACGTCTTCCTGTGCACGAACGCGCTGCTCATCCCCAAGAAGATCGACAAGTTCGCGCCCTCGCCGTACTTCGCGTGGGCGGTGCACATCGACGGGCTGCGGGAACGCCACGACGCGTCCGTCTGCAAGGAGGGCGTCTTCGACGACGCCGTCGCGGCCGTCAGGGAGTGCAAGCGGCGGGGGTTCCGCGTCACCACCAACACGACGATCTTCAACACGGACACGCCGCAGACCGTCATCGACGTCATGAACTACCTCAACGACGACCTCCGGGTCGACGAGATGATGATCTCGCCGGGCTACGCCTACGACAAGGCGCCCGACCAGGACCACTTCCTCGGCGTCCAGGAGACGCGGGAGCTGTTCCGCAAGGCGTTCGGGGACGGCAACCGCAAGCGGTGGCGCTTCAACCACTCGCCCCTGTTCCTGGACTTCCTGGAAGGCAAGGTCGACTTCCCCTGCACGGCCTGGGCGATCCCGTCCTACTCCCTCTTCGGCTGGCAGCGTCCCTGCTACCTGATGTCGGACGGCTACGCGCAGACCTACCAGGAACTCCTGGACGAGACCGACTGGGACTCCTACGGAAGGGGACGCGACTCCCGCTGCGCCAACTGCATGGCCCACTGCGGCTACGAACCCACGGCCGTCTTCTCGACCCTCGGCTCCCTGAAGGAGTCCTTGCGGGCCGTCCGCTCGGTCTGACCCCTCTCTCCAAGCCCGTTCCGCCCGGCACCGGCGTCCCGCCGATGCCGGGCGTCTTCAGGGACGCCTACGTGAGGGACGTCGGCCGGTACGCCTTGTACTCGTCGCCCGAGGAGAGCCCGTAGTCGAGCTCGCGGTGGTCGGTTCCGTACCGGCCGCGCTGCTCGTAGGCCCAGTACGACGAGTGCTCCTTGTCGGCCCACTTCTCGAAGATGACGACGTGCCGGGTGGTGTTGCTGCCGAGGGCGTCCATGACGAGGTCGCCCTTCTTCAGCTCGGACATCGCGATTCGCTCGGTGTACCGCGACGAGGTGAGGCCGACGGTGTTCGTCCCGGGCTTGGGCAGCCCCAGCGCCATGGACACGTATCCCGAGCAGTCGGTGCGGTATCCGTTGTGCGTGCTGGTCTGGCTGTAGGGGACCCGCCGGCCGGTGTGCGGATGCCAGGTCCTGGCCCGCTCGATGACCTTGGACCGCGCGTCCGACTTCGGCGCGGCGGCCTGCTTCCGCGGCTCGGCCTTCGCCGACGACTCGGTCTTCGCCGAGGGCTCGGCCTTCGGCGGGGCCTTGAACTCCTTCTGGACCTGGGCCTGCGCTCTGACCTGCTCCTGCGGCGCCGCCTGCCGCGGCGCGGTCCGCTGCTGCGGCACGGTCTGGACGGCGGCGACGGTTTCGGTGGACGCGTGCTGCAGGGTCGTCGGCATGGCCGCCGTCGCGCCGAAGACGGCGAGGCCCGTCAGCGTGACGGTGACCCAGGGGCCGGGCCGCAGAACGCGCGGCCGGTCGAGGTGCTTGCCTTTCACGGGGGGCTCCTTGCTTCCATGTGCCGCCTACCGGGTTAGCTGACGGGTTCGGACGTGGAAGTCGCCCTACGGCCTGACAGGCCGATTCACCCCAGTTCGGGTTGGGTCCCCGGCTCCGCGCCACGGCGGACTCGGCGGGTGCCGCTGAGAGACAGCGGCGCTGACGATGTGGGGCCCGATCGATGAGGGATCTCGGGCCTTGTCGCGCGGGGACGGCACCCCGCCCCACCGCGCTCGGAAACCCCGCGGTGGGACAAAACGCCTGGAAGGCGTCTTAAAGGGGCAAAGCTACTGAAATCACCAAGAGACGGCAAGGTCGCGGGCGATGATTCCGCAGCTCAGTGCCGTGCCGACCCGGCGCCCCGGCCGTCGCCTGCCGCCGGTGCGGGCGTGCCGGGGAGGCGATCCGGGCCCGATCCGCCTCTAGACGGAGGAGAAACCTCCAGTTAATATCCGGAGGAGAACCCTTCACTTAGAGGAGGTGGGTTCCATGACCGCCATCCCGGCGCGCACCGCGTCCGGTCCGTCCGCGGCCGTCCCGAACCGGCGCTGGGCGGCGCTGGTCGTCATCGCCGTCGCGCAGCTGATGATCGCGCTCGACGCCACCATCGTGAACATCGCGCTGCCGACGGCCCAGCACGCGCTCGGCTTCGGCGACGCCGACCGGCAGTGGGTGATCACCGCGTACACCCTGTCCTTCGCCGGGCTGCTCCTGCTCGGCGGCCGGATCGCCGACCTGGTCGGGCGGCGCCGCAGCTTCCTGGCCGGGCTGGCCGGGTTCGCCGTCGCCTCGATGATCGCCGGGGCCGCGCCCGGCTTCGGGGTCCTCGTGGTCGGGCGCGCCCTGCAGGGGGCGTTCGCCGCGCTGCTCGCGCCCACCGCCCTGTCGCTGCTGGCGGTGACGTTCACCGAGCCCAGGGAGCGCGCGAAGGCGTTCGGCGTCTACGGCGCCGTGGCGAGCAGCGGAGCGGCGGTCGGGCTGCTGCTCGGCGGCGCGCTGACCCAGTACGCCGACTGGCGCTGGTGCCTCTACGTCAACGTCGCGATCGCCGCGGCCGCGTCGGTGGCGGGACGGATCGTCCTTCCCGCGCCGCCGGCGTTCCCCGGGGCGCGCCTCGACTGGATCTCCGCCGTCCTCGTCACCGGCGGCCTGGCGGCCGTCGTGTACGGCGCGGGCGAGTGTGGTCGGTGGTGAGGCGCACGGCGCGGAAGCCCTGCCCGAACGCGGCGCCGAGCTCGCGGGCGACGGTGTCGGCCATCCGGGCCGGTTCGAAC
>NZ_JBEZJP010000598.1:0-3739 GCF_040653175.1 Actinomadura sp. NPDC048032 | reverse complement strand
GTAGCCCTCCCCTGTGGGCTGTCCCGTTGCCCTTGTCGACCACCGGCACGACGCGGGCGCCCGCGTCGCGGGCCAGCTGCTGGCTGCCGTCGGTGCTGCCGTTGTCGGCGATGACCACCTCGCCGTCGATGCCGCTGTCCTCGAAGAAACCGATGGTCTTGCGGACGCAGGTCTCGACCGTCTCGGCCTCGTTCAGACATGGCATCACTACGGAGAGTTCCACGCGATCTCCTTCATTACCCCTGGTGGCGTCGTTACCCTTGGTGACCCTGTTACACCTGCTGACCGTCTGCGGCGTTTTCCACTAATCTCTGTTGTTCCGCGTGTTGTTCATCGGGACGGCCCGTCGGCGTTCATGATGCCCGCCGAGGGCGGGGCATGATGGCCGCTCTCGTCAAGAGCACCCGTATCGTGTTGCCCACTTGCAACCGGAAAACCCTATCCGGCACCGTCGCGGGCGGCATGTTAGGACGTCAAGCATACGGGCACGGCGGCCCGGAAAGGGTGGGCGGCTGTGACGCGCGCCGCAGGACGCAGTGCCGTGGACGAACGTAGTGCCCTGGACCAACGCAATGCCACCGGACCGGGGGCCGGACATCGAAGGGAAGGTGCGGCCGTGGCGGGGGAAACGCCGCAAGGCACCGCGCTCGACGGGTCGGCGCAGGGCGGGACGGCCCTCGCGACGACGGCCGGGGCCGCCGCGGCGCCGGGCGCACCGGACGCTCCGGCCGGCGCGTCCGGGGACGCGACGACCGCCCCGGACTCGGCCAAATCTTCGTCAGGGGCCGGCAACGGCACGCCCGATTCCGGCACAGAAGGTCTGGAATCCGGCATAACGGCCATCGTGTCCGGCGAGTCCATTAAGGGCGCCCCCGAAACCGGTTCACAAGTTCGTCCGGAATCGGGGGACACGCCGGACGACGCGCCCGGAGAGAGTGCGGAGGCGGGTCGCGGACGCGGCCGCGGGTTGTGGACGCTGGCGCGCCGAAACCCGGTCTTCAGTGTGATCATTGCCATAGCGGCGCTTCTCCGCCTGGTGGCGATGCTCGGCTACCAGCCGGTGATGTTCTTCAACGACAGCTTCGACTACCTGAACGTCGCGATGGACCCGTATCCGCACCCGCTGCGGCCCGACGGGTACTCGTTCCTGCTGCTCGTCCTCAAGCCGTTCCACAGCTTCGCGCTGGTCGCCGGGCTCCAGCACCTCATGGGCCTGGCCATGGGCGTGATGATCTACGCGCTGCTGCGGCGCCGGTTCGGGCTGCCCGGCTGGGGCGCCGCGCTGGCGGCCGCGCCGGTCCTGCTGGACGCCTACCAGCTCCAGCTCGAACACCTGGTGCTGTCGGACACGACGTTCACCTTCCTGGTGATGTGCGCGGTCACGCTGCTGCTGTGGCGCGACCAGCCGTCCTGGAAGATCGCCGCGGGGGTCGGGCTGATCGTCGGGATGGCGTGGCTGACCCGCTCGGTCGGGATGCCGGTGCTCCTCGGCGTGCTGGTGTACATGCTGGTCCGGCGCAGCGGCTGGCGGCTCATGGCCGTCACGCTGGCCGCCTGCCTGCTGCCGGTGCTGGGCTACATGGGCTGGTACAAGGCGGAGAGCGACAAGTTCGCGATCACCGAGAGCAACGGGATCTTCCTGTACGCCCGGGTCTACAAGTTCGCCGACTGCCACCGGATGAAGGACCTGCCGGTCAGCGAGTACCCGCTGTGCACCGAGCCCGCGAACCGGCTGCCGAACTCGCAGGACGGCATCTGGAACGCCCGCTCCCCGCTCAACCGCTACACCGGCACGCGGTTCAGCCCCGAGAACAACAAGCTCGGCAACGACTTCGCCAAGCGGGCCATCGTCGCCCAGCCGCTCGACTACTCGCGGGTCGTCGCGCACGACTTCTTCCGCGTCTTCCAGTGGAAGCGCACGGTGTTCCCCGACCCGGCGACGTACGCGCAGTACGAGTTCGAGAAGAAGAGCCGTCCCCTGCCCGACTGGCACATGCCCGGCGGCGGGACGGCCGCCCAGGACGCGCGCGGCTACGAGCGCGGCAACGCCCGCACGCAGGTCGTCGAGCCGTTCGCCGGGGCCGCCCGCGGCTACCAGGACGTCTTCTACCTGCGCGGCACCATGGTCGGCGCCATCCTGCTCCTCGGCCTGGCCGGGCTGGTCCCGCTGTGGCGCCGGTTCGGCGGCGAGGCGCTGCTGCCGTGGACGCTCGCCACGGGGCTGCTGCTCGCGCCCGCGGCCACCGCCGAGTTCGACTACCGGTACGTGCTGCCCGCCGTCCCGCTGGCGGCGCTCGCCGCCGGGCTGGCGTTCAGGCCCGAGGCCCGCGCGACGGCGGCCGGCTGGACGCGCCGCCTGACCGGCCGCGGCAGGAGCGGGGCGACCCCGCCGGCGCCGCCGGCCGAGCCGGTGGTGCAGGAGGCCCCGGGGGCCACCCGCGTCACCGCCTGACCGTCGCGCGCTACCAGGCGTGCATGCGGCGGAGGTGGAAGACCATCGCCACGTCGCTGCCGTTGCGGACCACCGGCACCTCGTCGTGCCTGCCGTGCGTCGCCGACAGCGCCTTGACGTTCTGGCCGCCGCAGTCCGGGCAGCACCGGTCCATCCAGGGCGTCGTGCAGGGCTGGCCCTGGCGCACGTAGATGACGGCCTGGTTGCCGTGCCCGTCACCGGAGTGCCGGACCTGGAACTCCTCGTTCCAGGACCCCTCGCAACCCAGGCACTCGAAGACCCACACTTCGTGGTGCGTCCATGCCTCGTGCATGGCACTCACCCCCTCACAGACCGTCTTCCGCGCGTCTCTTCGGCGCCCCTGGTCTGCTTCACTGGGATGCCCCGGCCGGAGGCTGCCGGGGCAGTTATGCCCCGGAGGCGCCCCTTTGGACCGCTCTGAGGGGGGTGACTATTTTCTGGCCTTGACAACGGCGTCGTAAACGAGGCGCTTCTGGGCGCCGTTCTCCCGGGCGACCTCGGCGATGGCCTGCTTGCGCGGCGTCCCGGCCGCCTCCCGCGCGGCGACCGCCGCCGCCAGGTCCGCCGGGTCCGTCAGCCCCCGCGGCTCGGGCGCGCCGCCGACCACCACCGTGATCTCGCCGAGGACGCCGTCCGCCGCCCACGCGGCGAGCTCGCCGAGCGTCCCCCGGCGGACCTCCTCGTAGGTCTTGGTCAGCTCGCGGCACACCGCGGCGGGACGGTCCGCGCCGAACGCCTCCGCCATCGCCGCGAGGGTGACGGGCAGCCGGCGCGGCGACTCGAAGAACACCATCGTGCGGGGCTCGCCCGCGAGCGACTCCAGCCGGCGGGCCCGCTCCCCCGGCTTGCGCGGCGGGAACCCCTCGAAGCAGAACCGGTCGGTCGGCAGCCCCGACACCGCCAGCGCGGTCGTGACGGCGGACGGCCCGGGCAGCACCGTGACCGGGACGCCCTCGGCGACGGCGGCGCGCACCAGCCGGTACCCGGGGTCCGACACGCCCGGCATCCCGGCGTCGGTGATCACCAGCACGTCCCGTCCGGCGAGCAGGTCTTCCACGAGCCCGGCGGCCCGCTCCCGCTCGTTCAGGTCGTTGTAGGACACGACGCGGCCGGGCAGCTCGACGCCGAGATCGCCCGCCAGCCGCCGCAGCGCCAGCGTCATCAAGCCGCTGCTGGCCGCCGCGCTCGCCCCCGCGATCGAGGTCCTCATCGCGGCCCGGCTCGTCCAGGGCGCGGGCGCCGCGCTGTTCATGCCGAGCTCGCTCG
>NZ_JBEZJP010000597.1:0-3766 GCF_040653175.1 Actinomadura sp. NPDC048032 | reverse complement strand
GCAGGCCCGCCCGCATCACGCTGATCGTGTCGGCCACCGCGGACATGACGCCGAGGTCGGGACAGCAGCTCGATCAGGCCGCCCCAGGGAGTGGTGATGAACGCGTTGGACATGCCGGGGGTCGGCCCCTCCCCGAACGTGACGGGCGTCCCCACCACGCCGACCCCGGGGACGGCCGCGAGCGCGGCCAGCGCGGCGGGCACGTCGTCGACCTCGATGCCGAGATGGGTGCCGCCCGGCAGGTCCGCCCGCGGCGGAGCCCCGCCGGCGCCCGGCGACCACCACTGGATCAGCTCGATCCCGGCGCCGCCGACGTCCAGCATGGCCAGCGCGAACGCGGCCCGCGGCGGCGCTCCGAGCCGTTCCGCGCCGCCCTCCACCCGCGGCAGCCGGAACAGCTCGCGCGCGGCGAAGTGCTCGGTGAAGAACGCCACCGCGGCGTCCAGGTCGGGGACGGACATGCCGACGTGGTCGAGGCCCCTCCGGTCAGGCATCGCCGAGCTCCAGGTCGCCGGCCCAGATCGGACGGCCCTCCAGCCCTGCCTTCACCGCGGTCAGGAACCGCGCGGCGTCGGCGCCGTCCACCAGCCGGTGGTCGTAGGTCAGGCACAGGTAGGCCATGTCGCGGATCTCCACGCGCTCGTCCGCCCCGGCGCCGACGGCGACCGGGCGCCTTTCGAGCCTGCCGACCGCGAGGATCCCGGTCTCGGGGGCGTTGAGGATCGGGGTGTCCAGGAGGGAACCGCGCGATCCGGTGTTGGTGATGGTGAAGGTGCCGCCCTGGATGTCGGAGGGCCGCAGCCTGCGGTCCCGGGCGCGCCCGGCGACGTCGGCGATGCCCTTGGCCAGGCCGGCCACCGACAGCAGGTGGGCGTCCTTGACGTTGGGCACCATGAGCCCGGCGTCGGTGTCGACCGCGAAGCCGAGGTTGATCCGGCGGTGGTAGGCGGCGGTGCCCTCGGCCACGTCGATCGTCGCGTTCAGCATCCGGTGCTCGGGCAGCGCGCGGCACACGGCCGCGGCGACCACCGCGAGCGGGGCCAGCGAGACGCCGTGCACGGCGCGGAAGCGCTCACCGTGCGCGGCGCGGGCGGCCGTCACCGCGCCGAGGTCCACCTCCACCGCACTGGTGAGCTGGGCGGTTCCGGCGAGGCTCTGCTGCATCCGGGCGGCGATGACCTTGCGGACCCGGCTCAGCCTCTCGACGACGACGTCCTGAGCGGGATCCGCGGGCGCGGGCGTCCCGGCCATCACGCCTCGATCCTGAACAGCTCGTCGGTGTCGGTGACGTCGGACAGCAGGCGGCAGCCGTCCGGCTCGACCGCGACCATGTCCTTGATCTGCATGCCGAAGCCGTGCCCGCTGCGGTAGACGAGCGGCTCCATGCCCAGCACCATGCCCGCGCGCAGGCTCTCGGCCCCGTGCGGGCCGAGGTAGGGGCGTTCGTGCAGGTTGACGCCGATGCTGTGCCCGACGAACCCGATCGGCGGCATCCCGAGCTCCTCGAACTCGGCCAGGAACGCCGCGTACACGTCGCGGGCGACGGCTCCCGGCCGGATCGACTCGCGGACGAGGTACTTGCACCGGACGAGGTTCCGGTAGATCCGCTCGGCCTCCGGCGGCGGGTCGCCCACCACGGCGGTGCGGCAGACGCCCGCCTGGTAGCCGTCGAGGACGGAGAAGATCTCGACGCGGCAGACGTCGCCGGGCTTGAGCACCCGGGTGGTCGGGCCCACGTTGGGCAGCTGGCTGCGCTCCCCCGTCGCCACGATCATCAGCTTGAACTGCTGCGCGCCCTGCTCGTACACCGAGCGGGTGAGCGCGGCGGCGATGTCCATCTCGGTGTCGCCCGCGCGCACCGCGCGCAGCGCGTCGCCGATGGCGCGGTCGGAGATGCGCGACAGCCGGGTGAGCAGTTCCCGCTCCCGGGGCGTCTTGACCTGCCGGGCCTCGGTGATCAGGTCGTCGGCCGGCCGGAGCGCCGTGCCGGGCAGCGCGCGGACGAGGGCGCCGTGGTCGGTCACCGAGAGGTAGCCCAGCTCGACGCCGACCGTGCCTCCGGCCAGCCCGAGGTCGCGCAGCAGCCCGGCCAGCGCGCCCATCGGGTCGCCGGTGAACTCGGCCCAGACCCGCACATCCAGATCGGGCCGGGCGGCCCGGACAGTCGACTCCTCCATGTCGACGCAGACCATCGCCTCGCGTGCGTCGGCGGTGACGATGTGCGCGGCGTGCCGCCAGCGCATCAGCGGTTGCGAGGGAACGACGAACCCGGCGGCATAGGCGACGTTCTCCGGGGACAGGCAGACGACGGCGTCGAGCCCCGCCTCCGCCGCGCGCGCCGCGAGTCCGCGCGCGATCTCATCGGCCGCGGCCGAACCGGCCATGTGCACTCTCCCTAGGGTAACTGGTATTACGACAGATATGATATGACTGATGAGTTCCACGTCAAGACCGCACGTCAAGGAGCCCCGATGACCAAGCCCGGCGCGCCGGCGGGACGCATCACGCTGATCGAGCACCTGGAGTTCGCGTTGACCGTGGACGGCGACGACCGCGTCCTGCACGACGCCGCCCTGCTGCTGGAGGGCGACCGCATCGCGGACCTCGGCCCGACCGGGGAGGTCCTCGCCAGACTCGGGGACACCTCCGTCGACGAACGGATCGACGGCCGCCGCCGCGGCGTCATCCCCGGTCTGGTCGACACCCACGTCCACCTGTCGGAGACCCTGAGCAGGGCCGTCTTCCCCGACGTCCTGTCCACCCGGGCCTGGGTGTTCCACTGGGCCAAGCCGTTCTACGCGCACGTGGACGGCCAGGACGAGGCGGTGAGCGTGCGGCTCGGCGCGACCGAGATGCTCCGCTCGGGGACCACCTGCTTTCTGGACATGGGCGCGCAGAACGACGCGGGCCTGACCGCGCGGGCCGCGGGCGAGATCGGCATCCGCGGGATCGTCGGCCGGCACGCCGCCGACCGCAAGCCCGAGACGATCCCGCCCGGCTGGTCGGCGGAGATGGTCGACCACCACTTCTTCCCCGACCACAAGGTCGCCCTGGAGGCCCTGGAGGACTCGGTCCGCCGCTGGAACGGGTACGCGGGCGGCCGCATCCGCTGCTGGGTCAACATCGAGGGCAAGGAGCCGTGCAGCCCTGAGCTGCACGTCGGCGCCCGCGACCTGGCCGAACGGCTCGGCGTCGGGACCACATACCACATCGCGTCCTCGATCGAGGAGTCGCGGGTGAGCGAGAGCAAGTACGGGCAGTGGCCGGTGACCCGGGTGGCCGAGCGCGGCGGGCTCGGCCCCAACCTGGTCCTCGCGCACGCGGTCGCGCTCACCGGCGCGGAGGTCGCGCTGCTCGCCGAGCACGGCACGTCGGTGGCGTTCTGCCCGTCCACCTCGCTCAAGCTCGCCAAGGGCGCCACGGCCATCGGCAAGTACCCGGAGATGATCGAGGCCGGCGTCACCGTGGGCCTCGGGACGGACGGGGTGTCCGCCGCTGGCAACCTCAACCTGCACCGCCAGGTCCACCTCGTCGCCGGGCTCTTCAAGGACGCCCGGCTGGACCCGACGCTGGTCGGGGCGCGCAAGGCGCTGCGGATGGCCACCGTCGAGGGTGCCGAGGCGCTGGGCTGGGACGATGAGATCGGCTCCCTGGAGCCCGGCAAGCAGGCCGATCATCGTCGAGGGCGTCAACGACCAGGGGAGCGACAACTACTGGTGGGGCGGCAACCTCCAGGGCGCCGCGCAGTACCCCGTGCGGCTGAACG
>NZ_JBEZJP010000596.1:0-3775 GCF_040653175.1 Actinomadura sp. NPDC048032 | reverse complement strand
GGAAGACCTACACCTTCGCCGAGCACGCCACCGGCATGCTCTGGAGCGAGCCCGACGCGATGGACAGGCGCTGCGCCTGGCCGAGATCCAGCAGCTGGCCGATCGAGCCCATGTCCCACGCCGCGGGCAGCAGCGCCGCCAGCGTGGAGGTCCCGGCGCCGCCGTGCGCGCCGGCCAAGACCACGTCCATGACCTCTGCCGGCTGCTCGGCCGGGATCGTTCCGGTTTGTCGAAGACCCACCCGCATACCCCCGAATCAATGCGCTGGGTTGTTGGTCGCTCACAGTACGTGGCAGGATTATGGAGCGCAAGCAACGTCAAACAGTTTCTTCAAGAAGCATCTGACCTCAAGAACGTGCTTCCGCAGCGCCCGTCCACCACACTGGAGAGGACGACCCGTGACCGCTGAACCAGGAGCCCACGCGATGACCGAGACACCCGGCCGCGACCCCGACGTCCTCACCACCGCCGAACTCGCGACCAAGCTCGGCCTCTCGCCCCAGACCGTCCGCCGGATGGCCAACGCAGGGCAGATCCCCGCCCTCAAGACCGGCAAGGACTTCCGCTACTCCTGGCAAGCGGTCCGCGAGGTGCTGCGGCAGCCCCACCAACCGGGGGAGACCGCACATGAGCCACCCGAACCCAAGAAGGGCGCCGGATACCGCGCCCAACGCCGCGCCCGCACCGGCGCCCAGAACCAGACCACCCAGGAGCAGGTCAGCCAGGAGTAACCCGCCCCGGCGGCCGGTGCAGCGGCCGACGCGGTGAAAGCCGCCGCCACCGCATGCGCCGCCGCCCTCGCCCTCCCACTGGCCCTGGTCATCCTGCTCGCCGGCCAGAACTCCGCCGCAGGAAGCGGCTCAGAACTGGCAGGCGCGCCCACCGCCGAAGCCCAACGCGACATCCCACCGGCCTACCTGCGCTGGTACCTCGACGCCGCCTCCACCTGCCCCGGCCTGCCCTGGAACGTCCTGGCAGCCATCGGCAAGATCGAATCCGACCACGGCCGCTCCACGCACCCGGCGTCCACTCCGGCCAGAACTTCGCCGGCGCCGGCGGCCCCATGCAGTTCCTCGCCGCCACCTGGGCTGCCTACGGCATCGACGGCGACCACGACGGCCGCAAAGACCGCTACAACCCCGCCGACGCCATCCACGGCGCCGCCCAATACCTGTGCGCAGGCGGCGCAGGGAAAGGCGGCAAGCACCTCTACCGGGCCATCTGGCAGTACAACCACGCCGACTGGTACGTCCGCAAAGTCCTGGCCCAAGCCGACCGCTACGCCGCCCCCACCGCCACCGGACGCGGCGCTGTCGCCGTCCGCGCAGCCCTCCGCTGGCTCGGCACCCCCTACTCCTGGGGCGGCGGCGGACCCTCCGGCCCCACCTACGGCACCGCCCAAGGAGCCGGCACCAAAGGCTTCGACTGCTCAGGTCTCACCCAATACGCGTGGGCCCAAGCCGGCATCCGCCTACCCCGAATCGCCGCCGACCAATACAACGCCGGAACCCACATCCCCCGGCCTCAACTCCAACCCGGCGACCTGCTCTTCTTCGCCACCAACCCCCGCAACCCCACCACGATCCACCACGTCGGCATCTACTACGGCCGCGGCCGCATGATCCACGCCCCCACACCGGCGATGTCGTCCGCGTCTCCCAGTTCACCGGCAACCCCTACCGCGAACGCCATACATCGGCGCCATCCGCCCCGCAGCCCACACGGCGGAAGCCTGACCGGAGGCCTGCGCATGCACCAGTCACGCCAGCTTGGCTACCGTCCACACCCTCAGGACTGCCCTTGCGACAACAGGCCCGCGGCCAACTCTGCGCGATGCTGCTGGACCCAGTGATGTGCGGCTTGCACCTCGTCGATGGCGCCACCCTGGCGAAGACGGATCATCGCCGGGTCGCCGGCTTGAGCGGCAGCTGCGATGCCGCGCCAGCAGCGGTCCTGCCACCACAAGATCACATCGACCAGCTCGCTGCGATCGGCCAGTCCATAGGCATCGCAGAGCAACCGCGCTCGCCGAGCCGCCGCTGCGACATCGGCGACGCCGGGACCAAGCCCCAGGTACTGCCAGCACACGTGCGCGACATCATGGACCCGCCGCCCAGGGGCGGCCAGGTCCCAATCGATGAAGGCCACCGGCCGCATCCCCGCACCCGAATTCCGGTACACCGTGTTCTTCGGCGACAGATCGTTGTGGCACACCACCTCACCCTCACCGGCAAGATCCGTCGCGGCCGTCAGGTCGTGAAACTCCCGGACCAGTTCGGCAACCCGTATCAAGCTCTGGTCGCTGTCGACTCGGGGCGACTGAATCGGCTCCCACGCCACATGGCCATGGAGGAAACTCAGCGCCTCTCGCCCTTGTGCATCGATCCCCAGAAACCGCGGGGCGCCTTCCCACCCGGCTCGCTCCAACAGACCCAGCAGCCGGTGCACAAACTCCGCACGAGCAGGAGGCCGTCGGCGCACCGTGTCACCCACACGAACGCTCCCACTCACGTACCCGCCCGGCAGCGAAACCTCAGACACCGCACCAGTCTCCGTTACTGCTTCCTCGCAACAGAACGTTCCTTATCGCTACGACGCTCCACTCGTTGGCGTCACGCACAGGGTGCGGCCTTCCCTGCGGCGACGGCGCATTTGACATCGGCTGAGGCTTCGCAAGACCAGTTCACTCACAAGGACCAAGAATTCCCGGACCTGGAGGTCGACGTATGCAACCGCTGATGAACGCCGAACTCGCCGAACTCCCCACCGTGGTCGACATCAAGACCGCCGCCCGAGCCCTCGGCCTCTCCCGCACCTATGCCTACCAACTCGCCAAACAGAACCAGTTCCCCTGCAAGATCATCCGCGTCGGTACCTGCTACCGCGTCCCCACAGCAGCCCTACAAGCCCTGCTCAGCTCCGATTCATCGGAGCACTGCTCCTGCCAATCGCCTTGAGGAGGCAGCTAAGGCGGTCGAGCGCTGGGGGTGCAGAGCAGACCAGCTCTGAGGAAGGCGGCCCGGCGATGAGAGTCCGGCCCGCTGGGAAGACGTGAGCACTGGCCGTCCGGGGCCGGGTCTGCGGATCCGGCCCCTCGGCCGAGCGGTCGCTGGAGTTGGGCGACGCGCCTGATACCGGCGCCTGCGGCGGGCTGGAGGCCTGATAGCTCGGCGTGGCTCGGTTGAACACGGGGGAGAGGGCGCGCCGGCGGTTCTCGGGGCTTCTGGTCCTGTGTGAACCGTCCGGGTGCCGGGGGAGACGGCCGAGTTCGCTAACGAACGGCTAACTAACGATCAAGAGGCCGGTTCTCCGTGGTGGAGAAACGGCCTCTGAGCTGGTACTTCTTGTCGGGACGGCGGGATTTGAACCCACGACCCCTTGACCCCCAGGCATCTAAAGCCCCTTTAGACCTTCTTCAGGGCGGATACCGGCACCTGGCAGCGTTGCACGCAAGTCCACCAGCGTCCAGAGGCGTACGGCGGCGTAGTCACTCAGTTGGTCACTCAGCGGTCTCCACGCGGGTCCGGAGATCGGCACAGAACGAAGTGCCCACCAGGGACGATACCGATCGTGGGCTTCCGTATGGACGCATACAGAACAATCACGTGGCTGGAGTGTCGTTCCGTCGAGGGTCACCGCATGGGCGGCCGCTGGCCCACCGCCACCGGCCCGCCCGAGGCAGTTTGTCCAATACTGGACGAACATGCCCTTGTGTCTCACCTCTGAGTGAAGGGTCGCTACGGTGGCTTCCTGCAATGGGGCTGGCTAGAATGAG
>NZ_JBEZJP010000595.1:0-3775 GCF_040653175.1 Actinomadura sp. NPDC048032 | reverse complement strand
GTCGTACTGCTCGGTGTGTGACGGTCACAGCTGCTAGTTCCAGCCGTTCCTGGCCCTCGTCCGGGCCAGGCCGGTTGAGCGGTTGACCGACAAGCCGGTCCCTCCGCCCCCGCGGAGGGACCGGTCCCATCAACGACCGGAAGCCGGCGACGCCCGGGACGGGCATGCCCCGGTGCCCACGTGGACGACGAGACGGTTATGGGACGAGCCTGGTGGTGAAGCCCGCCTCGACCAGACGACGGTAGGCCGCTTCGACTTCTGCCGGCATGTCTTGCGGGGTGGCGAATCCTCGGCCCGGGTAGACCATGACGCGCTGCGTGTCACCCACCAGCATGTCGATGACGCGCTTCACATCTCCGATGCTCGCGATGTACTCGTCCAGCGGGAGCGGTCGCGACACGCAGACGATCTCAAGTTCCGGCCACAGCTTCTCGGCGGTGGAGTACGCGCGGCGCTGCTGGTAGGGCCGCGAGATCAGCGTCGCTGAGCGGACTGCGATCCCGCGGTCGGCGAGCAGCCTGCGGGTGAACTCGATGTTCTGGCCGGTATTGGTGGCTTCGGGCTCGACCAGGATCGCCGCAGCGGGCACGCCGAGCGCGACGGCGTGATCGCGGTAGTGGACGGCCTCACCTCGCGGGAACCGCTCGATCGTCGTCGGGGCGTTGGCCCCGGTGAAGACGATCCGAGGGAACATCCCCTTCTGGTAGAGCTCCGCCGCGAAGGTGGCGACACCGAGATCATGACTACCGAGCCCGATGCCGACGTCGGTACGCCGAATCGCGTGATGCAGGTCGTGGTAGTCCCACAGGATTTCCACATCGGCGCGGTAGACGTCTGGCAGCACCGTCCCGGACACCGGCCTCTCCCCTCACCCTGCGCGGTGACCGGGCAGCCGAGGTCGACGCCGATCAGCCGCAGTGAACCTTCTTGCCGGTCAGGGTTCCACTGTGCGCGCCATCGGTGTTGATGAAGGCCTTGACGTACAGGCATCGATGGCGGGCGTACACGTAGAGGGGACCGGAGTACCAATGGTTCCGCTTGCTGTACCCGTCGTATTTGCAGTTGCCGTACTTGGTACGGGCGGCGTTGTAGACGCAGAGCTTGAGCTTGATGCTGTAGAGCGACGTCGAGCCCTTGCGGACGGCCAGCGCGCAGTTATAGCCGTTGGAGGAGTTGTAGTAGACCTTGAGGTAGCCGCGGACCTTGGAGTTCACGTAAATCGAATGGGTGCTGCGCAGTGCGTACTTCGACCCGCACGAGGGGCCTGCCGCGTTCGCCGGCGCGGTGGACGCCAACACGGTCGTCAGCGTCAACGTGGGAAGCATGACAGCGGCCAGGCGCAGCGCGCGCCCTCCAATTTTGATCACGCGGTGAACCCTACGGCGACCACGGGAGTTCCGCTAGATCTGTGCGCTACCACTTCCCCGGTGCGACCTGCAAAGCTTCCAACGTGTTCATTCCGCTGCCGACCGGGCACGCACCGCGACAGCAGCCTGCCGCGCTGCACAAGGCAGGCGTTAACCCAGCGGCTTCCAACGACGCGGGAGGCGTGCCGCCGCTTGAATGCGATGGCCAGTGTCAACCGAGCAGCCATGGCCTTCTCCGACTGCTCTCGATAATGGTTCAGAGCTCGGCGATGCGCCGTCGCCACCAGGGCCGGTCTTCCGGCGTGGACGGATCATGGAGCGTGCGGGCCCGATACTGCTCCGCGAGCGGCGTCACGATCGCCAGGACCTGGCGTCGGGAGGGTGGAGGAAGCACCGCGACGATCTCGTGCAGCGTGTCCAGGGCCTCCCGCGGATCATGACACGGGCACGTCGGATGCACCTCCGCCGTCAGCCTCCGGCCCGGTTGCCGGAGGAACCATTTCAGCGCCGTGAGCGCGGTGGTCATCGACTCGACGTCCGGACACCGCCCAGCCCGTGAGGCCTGCGTGATCTCCCGCAGAACCTTGACGGGCACTCCGTCAGGGACGCTTGGAGAGAGCCCTGCACGCCTGCCGTACTGCGTCGCACGCAATCGGCCCGGCGGTCGCCGACTCATTTGCGCAGTTGTTCGATGGACACCCCGGCATGGTGGCATCAGAGCGATCACGGCCACCACATCTTCGGGCCGGCAGCCTTCACACGCACGGCCTGTGCCCGTGGCACGACACACCCATGCGCGTTCCGCGCCCCGCTGGACGGTAGATCCCGAATCGAGTCACGCGCACCGCGCGTGCCACAAACCGGGAGTCATCCAATGACGCGAATCATGTCCATCCGCAATGCTGCCCTCGTCCGCAGCGCTGCCATCTGTGCTGTCCTTGTCGTCATGGCGGACGCCGTCATCGCCGGCGTCTGCACCGCCATCATGCACAGCGGCGACCAGGACCGCATCTTCAGCCCCATGACCGCCGTCGCCCTTGTCGGCTCCGCTGTCGCGGGCGCCGGTCTCGTGGTCCTCGCGAACGGCGTCAGCAACCTGATCGAGGGTGCCGACTTCTTCGCGCCCCATGCGCTCGCCTTCTGGGACGTCGTCGTCCCGGCGAGCATCAACCTTCTCGTCGGGGGCGTTGTCGGGGGAGTCTGCGGTTCCGTGTTCTTCGACCGCGTCCTTCCTCACGACACCCTCTTCAACCCCTACGTCGGCGGTCTGTTCGGCTTCGGTTGTGCCTGCTCCATCGCCATCGGCTCCATCGTGGCCTGGTCACGGCTCGACCGCTAAGCCGCGTGGCCGCCAGGCCACCTGCGAGGACCCGGCGGCACACCGCCGGGTCCTCGTGCTCGTTTCCCACCCCGACCAAGCGTCCGTGATCTGAGGTCGTCCCTACTTCGCGTCCCAGCCCCCCGGCCCGCCTGGTACAGATCCGGGCGGCTCTCGACGGGACCCCGCCCCCTAGCTCATCCCGCAAGCAACCCGCATGAACTGTTAGTCGGCGTTGCCAAGGACGCCGCGGGCCTGGACACGAAACTCACTGACTGCCCGGTAGAGCCGCCGCTCCCGCGCTGAGGCGGTAGCGGAGTGTTCCGCTCTCTCGCTGGTGTCTCCTGCGTGGGCATCCTTCACCATGCGCTGCATGACCTCGGACAGGCCGCGGGACTCCTCGGCAATCCGGTCGGTTGCTTCGACGATGGAGGGAGGGCCTTCGAGGATGACGACTTCTGCGGCGCGGTGGACATCACGGGCCCGGGCGATGAAGTGCCGCACTGTCCCGTCCAGTTCGGGCAGGTCGAGGGCCTCCGCCTGCAGCGCGTTGAGGATCGCGTCCATGGCGATATCGCGGTCATGGAGAGCACTGAGGTAGGCGGTATAGGCGTCGCGTCGATGCTGACGGCGCCACTGGACGTGTTGTGTTCGTGCTTGCGTCCTGCCGTTCACGACAGCCGCACCCAGAGTGGTGAGGGAGCCGACGGCAGCACCAAGGAGGGCGGCAAGTCCTGCGTCCATGGCCACATTGTGGCGTCGCGAACTTGAGCTCCGTGCCCCTCACGCCCTGTGCAGAGGCGAACTCCCAAGGCGAGCCGACGAACGCCAAGAAGACGAAGCAATCGGCCCCCAACGGCCACGAAAGCGAAGGAGGTCTGGGGAACCACGGGGTTCCCCAGCAGCGCACGCTCAACCGATCTTCCGGCAACTCCCCGAAGTCTCCAACGGTGCTCCACCGCAGTCACGCCCTGGTGCTCGTCGCCGAACGCGGGCGCTCAGACGTCTGTTCTTCCCAGGGTGGAGGCCTGAGTCGTTAACTCTTGAATCCCCTGATGAAGACGGCAATCCATCCCACAACGAAGGCTGC
>NZ_JBEZJP010000594.1:0-3794 GCF_040653175.1 Actinomadura sp. NPDC048032 | reverse complement strand
GTCCACCCGCTGCAGACCCGACATGAAGATCACCAGCGGGAAGCCGATCTGCATCGGCGTTGAGCTGGCCGTAGCACTCCTGGACGAGGCCGCGGGAGACGCCGAGCTGGCGGGCCAGCTCGCGGGACGACGGCAGCCGCTCCCCCGCCTTGAGGCGTCCGGTGCAGATCGCGTCGCGCAGCGCGGTCTCCAGCTGCGCGCGCAGCGTCCCGGTCGCGTCGCGGTCCAGGTCCAGCAGCAGCTCCGGCGGCGAACCGGCCCACTCGATTGCCATGAAATTGGACCATATAGCAGGCCGGATGGTCCCCTACCGTCGTCCCCATGAGCGAGACACGGGAGACACTGCCCCGGCCGAGCACCTCCGCCGCCGCGCGGCCGCCGCTGGTCGGGCGGCATCTGGCGCTGGTGTTCGCGGCCGCCTTCGGCACGCTGACGGGGTTCTTCCTGCTGTTCTCGGTCGTGCCGATGTACGCGGTCGACGGCGGCGCGGGCGGGGTCGGGGCGGGCGTCACCACGGGCGCGCTGATGCTGACGACCGTGCTCGCCGAGCTCTCGCTGCCCCGGCTGCTCGACCGGTTCGGGCACCGGCGGGTCCTCGCGGCGGGAATCGTGCTGCTCGGGGCGCCCTCCCTCGCGCTGCCGTTCTCCTCGACCATGGCGACGATCACGGCGGTGAGCCTGGTGCGCGGCCTCGGCTTCGCGGTGGCCGTGGTGGTGTCGGGCGCGCTGGTCGCGGGGCTGCTCCCGGCGGAGCGGCGCGGCGAGGGGATCGGGCTGTTCGGGATCGTGGCGGGGGTGCCGTCGCTGCTCGCGCTGCCGCTCGGGGTGTGGCTCGCGGGCGAGGTCGGCTACACGCCGGTGTTCGTCGCGGGCTCGGTCGCCTCGCTCGCCGCGCTGGCGGCGCTGCCCGGCCTGCCGGGCAGGATCACCGGCCCGGACTCCGGCGGACCGGCCCCCGAGCGGCCCTTCGGCATCGTCGCGGGACTGCGGTCGGCGGCGCTGCTGCGCCCGGCCCTCGCGTTCGCCTCGACCGCGATGGCGGCGGGCGTCCTGGTCACGTTCCTGCCCGACGCCGTCCCCGCCGGGGTCGCGGCGGCGGCGCTGTTCGTCCAGCCCGCGGCCGCCACGCTCTCGCGCTGGTGGGCGGGCCGGATCGGGGACCGGCACGGCGCGGCGCGGCTCCTCCTGCCCGCCGTGGCCGTCTCCGCGGCCGGCATCGCGCTGCTGTCCCTGGCGCCGAACACGGTCGCCGTCCTCGCCGCCATGGTGGTGTTCGGGGCGGGCTTTGGCGTCACGCAGAACGCCAGCATGGCCATGATGTTCGAGCGGGCGCCCGCGTCCGGCTACGGCACGGTCAGCGCGCTGTGGAACATCGGCTACGACGGCGGCATGGGCGTCGGCGGCGCCGCGTTCGGCGTCACGGCCGCCGCGACCGGCTACCCCGTCGCCTTCGCGCTCACCGCCGCCGTGATGTTCCTGGCCCTGCCCCTCGCGGTCTCCCGCCGCTCCGGCTCCCGCCGCTCCTAGCCGAGCCGGGCGGCGATCCGGTCGACGTCGCCGCGCTCCGCCGCGGGCAGCGGCGCGCCCACGGCCGCCCTGGCCCGCGAGGCGGCGGCCAACGCCCGCGCGGCCTCCGCGCGGCGTCCGGCGAGGGAGAGCGCCCCGGCCATGCCCTCCTGGGCGAGCGCGAACCCCGCGGGGGTGGCCGGTGGCGCGGGCCGCCGCCAGGCCCTCGGTGTGCAGGTCGAGCGCCCCGGCGGCGTCGCCGCGCAGCTCGGCGATGAACCCCAGCTCGGCCAGGAGGAAGGCCAGGCCGGGCGCCCCCTCGATCGCGCGGCACCAGTCGAGCCAGCGCCGCAGGACCGCCTCGGCCTCGGCCAGGCGCCCGCGCCTGCGCGCCGCGAGGGCGAGGCCGACCTCGGCGAAGTGCTCCATCCGGCGGTGCGCCTCGCGGACGGCCAGCCGCCTGCCGCGCTCGTGCAGGTCGTCGGCGCGGTCGAGGTCGCCTTCGAGCAGCGCGACGCGGCCGAGGCGGGCGAGGCGGCCGGCCGCCTCCGCCCCGAGCCCGAGCTCCTCGGCGTCACGCAGGCCGCTCTCGTGCAGGTCCCGCGCGCGGGCGTAGTCGCCGGTCACCTCCGCGAGCAGGCCGAGCGTCTCGGTGGCCTGGAGGCGGCCCCACCGGTCGCCCGCCGCGCCGAACAGCCGCAGGGCCCGCTCGCCGTCGCGGCGGGCCCGGGCGAGGTCACCGGCCGACAGCGCCTGCCCGGCCCGCACGGCGAGCGCCGCCGCCTCGCCCCACTCGTCTCCCCGGGCGCGGAACCCGTCGAGCGCGCGGGCCGCGAGCTCGTCGATCGCCTCCAGGTCCCCGAACCCGCCGCGGACGAACCCGAGGAACCAGCACGCCCACGGGTCGCCGTCGGCGGCGAGGGCCTCGCGCACCCGCTCGTCGCGGTCGGCGCCGTCGCCGTCCAGCAGGGCGAACCCGGTGTGCCAGGTCCGCGCCCGCGCGGCGGACGCCGGGTCCGCCGCGCCCGGCACGGCGAGCGCCCGCTCGAACGCCCGGCGCGCCTCGCCGGCGCGGCCCCACAGGAACCAGGCCCAGCCCATCGCGTCGACCAGCCGCAGCGCGCGTCCGGCGTCGCCCGCCCGGACGGCGCCGTCGAGGGCGGCCCGCAGGTTGCCGGTCTCCGCGCGCAGCCGCCGCAGGGCGTCGCGCTGCCCGGGACCGCGTAGGTCGGCGCTCTCGGCGAGGCGGATGTAGTAGTCGGCGTGGCGGCGGCGCACCCGCTCCTCCTCGCCCGCCTCCCGGAGCCGCTCGGCGCCGTACGCGGCGACCGTTTCGAGCAGCCGGTACCGCGGCCCCTCGCCCGCCACGACGAGCGACCGGTCGACGAGGCCCGCGAGCGTCTCGACGTCGGCGCCGCAGACCGCCTCGGCCGCGTCGAGGGTGCAGCCGCCCGCGTGGACCGCCAGCCGCCGCAGCACCGCCCGCTCGCGCTCCTCCAGGGGCTCCCAGCTCCAGTCGATCAGGGCGCGGAGCGTGCGCTGCCGGGGCGGGGCGTCCCGGGCGCCGGACGACAGCAGCCGGAAGCGGTCGTCCAGCCGTTCGGCCAGGCCGGCGACGCCGAGCGCCCGCACCCGCGTCGCCGCCAGCTCCAGGGCCAGCGGGACGCCGTCGAGGCGGTCGCAGATCGCGGCGATCGACTCGGCCTCCCCCGGGCCGGACGCCAGGCCCGCCCGCTCGGCGAACAGCGCGGCTGCGGCCCCGGCGTCCAGCGGCGGGACGGTCCAGAGCCGCTCCCCCGAGATCGCCAGCGGCTCCCGGCTAGTGGCGAGGACCCGCAGGTCCGCGACGTCGCGCAGCAGCGCCGCCGCCAGCCGCGCCACCGGCTCGGCCACGTGCTCGCAGTTGTCGAGGACCAGCAGCGCCCGCCTGCCGCCGAGCGCCTCGCCCAGCCGCGCGGCCGGTCCGCCGCCGGAACCCGCGTCGTCGCGCAGCCCGAGCACCCCGGCGGTGAACGACGCCGCGTCGTCGGCGGACGCGCCCGCCTCCAGCCCCTCGTCGAGCCGCACGAGCCACACCTCGCCGGCGCCGCGCAGGGCGCGCGCGACGGCCACCGCGAGCCGGGTCTTGCCCACCCCGCCCATCCCGTGCAGCGTCACGAGGCGCGCCTCCTCCAGCAGCGCGGCCAGTTCCCGGACGGCCGCGTCCCGGCCGACGAGGGGCGTCACGTCCGCGGGCAGGTTGCCTCGCGGCCCGCCGACCGCCGGGTCGCGGCGCAGCATGGAGGCGT
>NZ_JBEZJP010000593.1:0-3809 GCF_040653175.1 Actinomadura sp. NPDC048032 | reverse complement strand
GGCGCCCCGGTGATGATCGACCTGGAGCTGGCCCTCACCGCCGACGACGGCGAGCGGGAAGGGATGCGGGTGGGGACCCCCGGCTACAGCGCGCCGGAGCAGATGTCCGGCGCCGCACCGGACCCGGCGGCGGACTACTTCGCCCTCGGCGCGACGCTCTGCCACGTCCTCACCGGCGGGCCGCCCTACTTCCTGGACGAGAGCCCCGCGGCCAGGCCGCTGAGCGAGCGCCTGGCGGAATGGCTGGCCGCCCGCACCCTGGACCTCGACCTGCCCGGCTCGCTGGCCCCGCTCCTGCTCGGCCTGATGGCCGACGAGCCCGGCCGCCGCTGGACCCCGCACCGGGCACGGGAGGCCCTGGCCCGGATGCGCCCGGATCACACGGCGGGAGACCCCGGGACGCAGCGCGGCACGGTGGAGCCGGACGGCGGCGCATCGCGGGCCGCCCGCCCCCCGTCGCTACGGCAGCAGTGCCGGCTGTCCGTCGCCGGGATCGTCGACCAGCTGATCGCCACCATGGACCCGGAGTCGGCCGAGACGCTCTGGCCCGCCTCGTGCGTCCACGGCGCCCCCGACCCGTGCTGCCTCCAGCACGGGGCCGCGGGAACCCTGGGCGCCCTGACCCGGTGCTACGAGGTCGAGGCCGAACCGCGCCTGGCCGAGGCCATCGCCGGCGCCGGCCACTGGATCCTGCGGCGGCTGGACGATGACGGCGGCCGTCCTCCCGGGCTGTACTTCGGCACGGCGGGCGCCGCGTGGGCGGTGCTGGACGCCGGCCTCGCCCTGGCCGACGCCGATCTCGTCGAGGGCGCGATCGCCGTCGCCGACCGGCTTCCGGAGGCGGTCCCCAGCCCGGACGTGACGCACGGGACGGCGGGCCTCGGGTTCGCGGCCCTGCACCTGTGGTCCCGCACCGGGCGTACGCGGTTCGCCGAGCGCGCCCGCGCCGCCGCCGACGCCCTCGCCGAGACCGCCCAGGAGCGGGAGGGCGGGCTCGACTGGAGCACGCCCGCCGAGATCGAGTCCAAGCTCGCCGGCCGGCGCTACTACGGGTTCGCGCACGGCGTCTCGGGCGTCGGATCCTTCCTGCTCGCCTGCGCCGGGTCGGTCGGAGGCGACGCCCACCGGGCGCTCGCCGCCCGGGTCGGGGAGACGCTGCTCGACACCATGATCGACACTGGGCGGTCGGCGATGTGGGCGGCCAGTTCCGGGGACATCGCCACCGCGCCGTACTGGTGCCACGGCTCGGCCGGCATCGGCGGCTTCCTCGGCCGCCTCGGCCGGGCCACCGGCGACGGGCGCTTCCTGCGGGCCGCCGAGATGTCCGCCCGCGCGGTCATGGACAACCGCTGGCGCGCGATCCTCGGGCAGTGCCACGGCCTGGCCGGCAACGGCGACTTCCTGCTCGACATGGCCGCGCTCACCGGCGCCGAGCGGTACCGGGACGACGCGTGGCGGCTGGCCCAGGTCATCCTGGCCAACCGGGCGCACCGCGGCGGACGGGTGGTGTTCCCCGACGAGCAGGGCGGCGTCTCGACCTCCTGGGGAGACGGCCTGGGCGGCGTCCTCGGCTTCCTGGTGCGCCTCCAGCACGGGACGTCGCGGCTGTGGACGGCCGACGACGCCGCCGCGCACCCCGCCGAGGGCGCCGAACCGTCGATCGCCGGGCGGGCGTCATGACCGAGACCCTTCCGGATCTTCCGCCCGTGCCGAGCCGCTTCGGCTTCGCCTTCTCCGCCGACGGCCGCTGGGCCACCTGCCTGCGGTCCGCGCAGGACAGCGTCGTCCTGGAGCGCTGGGACCTGACCTGGCCGCGGCCGTCCCTGCGGACGCTCGACGACGCCGCCCTCCCGGGCCGGACCGAGGAACGGATCATCGATCGCGGCACCGGGGCGCTACCGCTGAACGACGGCCGCGTCCTCGTCGTGCGGCCCGCGGTCGGCGAGCACGGGAAGCCCGCGGGCCACGGAACCCTCGCCGCCGTCGAGCCGACCCCCACCGGACTCCGGATCACCCGGTCATGGCCGGTGCCGCGGATGCTCGCCGGGTTCCTGCTGGCCGCCCCGGGGCAGGCGCAGGTCGCGGTGCTCGTGGTCGTCGAGAACGAGCGGCACTCGCGGATCTGGCGGGTCTCGCCCGCGTCCCCCGTCCTGGAGCCGGTGCTGCGGATCCCCGGCGTGCTGTCGGGAGGCGTCTGGGCCGACGAGGGCCGCGTCCTCGCCCTCGACCGCGACGGCGCCGGCCACCGCACCGAAGGCATCCTGGTCGACCTGCGCGAACGCGGCTGGCGGCCTTTCTGGTCGGTCTCCGACACCACCGCCGACCGGATCGCGGCCTACAGCCCGCGCTCGGGCGTCCTCGCGGTGACCACCACCCTGCCGGGCGCGCAGCAGCGGGGCGCGCCGCAGATCGGGCTGCGGCTGCCCGGCGGTGGCCCCGTCCGCTTCCCCGAGGCCCTCAACCGGTCGGCCGCCCACCGGACGCCCCTGGCCTTCGACGCCTCCGGCGAGCGGCTGCTCGTCCGGGAGATCGCCGGCGCGACCGCACGCCTCGCCGTGTACGCCACCGGCAGCGACCGGATCACCCCGGTCCCCGGCCCGCCCGGCATGCTCTGGCCGCCCGCCCACTGGGCCGGGGACGGCCGGATCCACGTCCGCTTCTCGGCCCCACACCAGCCGCCGACCCTCGCGACGGTGCGGAGTCCCGCGCGCTCCGGCTGGGACATGGCCGCGCACCCCTCCGACGGCGCGGCGGCCTGGCGGCACGCCGAACTCGTCGAGCTGTCCGGCCCGGCGGGGCCCGTCGAGGCGATCGTCTACGGCGGCCCCGGCTGGCGCGACCGGCCCCGGCTCGTGCTGGCCCTGCACGGCGGGCCGCTGTCAGCGTGGCGGTACGAGTTCGAGCCGCTCTTCCAGTACCTGGCCGCCGCGGGCGCCTCCGTCGTGGCCCCCAACTACCGGGGCAGCACCGGATACGGCGACGACCACCTGCGTCCCGTCCTCGGCGACTGGGGCGGCCCCGACCTGGACGATGTCGTCCACCTCGGGCACGCGATCGCGCACGGCCGCGGCGCCGCGCTGCCGCGCCCCGTCGTGCTCGGCGGCAGCTACGGCGGCTTCCTGGCCCTGCTGGCGGCCTGCCGGAGACCGGACCTGTGGTCGGGATGCGTCGCGCTCGCGCCCTTCACCTCGGCGTCCAGCCTCCAGCGCACCGCCACGGGGATGGTCAGGGACCGCGTCTCGCGGCTGAGCCGGATCGGCGACCATCCCGAGCAGGACGCCCGGCGCGACGTCCTGCGGGCGTGCGGGGCGCTGACGGCGCCGCTGCTGGTGGCGCACGGCGTCCGGGACGAGGCCGTCCCGGTCGAGCAGTCCAGGGCGCTGCGCCGGCGCCTCCTCGAACTCGGCAGGACCGAAGGAGTCGACTTCGACTACCTGGAGACCGCCGACGACCACAACGGGGTCGTCCAGGCATGGTCCCCGGTCCTCCGCCAAGCGGTGGTCCGCTTCTGCCTCACGGCGGGGCGGACCTTGGCCCTCGACAACGAAAGGAGGTGAATCGCATGAACACGTTCGACGGTGACCTCGTGGCCGCTCTGCAGGAGCTGCCCGAGACCGACCCCGTGGAGATCGACGGCATCCAGCTCAGCGGTACCTGCGCCTGCGTCGGTCTGCTCACGCTGCTGAACACCGTGTGCATCGGCATCTCCTGCGCCTGATGCCGCGCATCCCATGCGGTACCCGGGACCCCTGAGAAGAACCCCGGCCCGCAGAACCCCCGGCCCCGACCCGCCCAGATCGCGACACTGG
>NZ_JBEZJP010000592.1:0-3816 GCF_040653175.1 Actinomadura sp. NPDC048032 | reverse complement strand
GTGGCGTACAGGCGGCCCGCGTCGTCCCAGGCGAGGCCCTGGACGTTGCGGTGCCCGTGATCTTGAGCAGGCCCTCCTTGATGGCGACGAAGGTCGGCCAGAAGGCCTCGAAGGCCGGGTCCCACACCGGCTCGCGCGGGATCTGCAGCCAGCCGCAGATCTGGTCGCCGAGCATGTAGCGGGTGAGCGCGCCGAGGATGTGCGTGGTGAGGATGCCGCCGTCGATGGTGACGCCGAGGTGGAGCAGGATGTCGGCCAGCTTGACGCCCTCGGGGGTCGGGGCGAGGACCGGGTCGAGGACCTGCGCGGCCTGGGCGTCGGCCTCGTCCCACGAGTTGGGGATGTACTCGTCCAGGATGCCCAGCATGTGCGCGGTCAGCTGCCAGGAGTGCAGGAACGCCGCGGACTCGTCGGCGGGGATCGGCACCTTCCACCGGTTCAGCTGCTTCATGACCGTGGTGGGCAGGCTGTGCCAGGTGACCATCATGTCCGCCTGGCTGATCGGGATCTGCTCGTCGGCGACCTTGGTCCAGTACGGGGACCGCGGCAGCAGGTGGCGCACGCCCGCGTGGGCCAGCCGCGTCTTGACGCAGGTCACGATCATCTCGCCGTCGGGCAGGAACGCGTTCCTGGTGCCGATGTCGTAGCCGAGCTTGGCGGTCTTGGTGATGCGGTCCCTCATGTCCGCGCCGCCCTTGGAGTAGTACACCGCGCGCGCCTCGTGGGGGATGACCGTGCTCATCATCCCGCTGGCGAAGCCGTAGCTCACGCCGAGGTAGGTGCCCCGCTTCTGGTTGAACCTGAACGCGGTGGCGAGCTTCGTCTGGTCGGCCCACGACGGCAGCTGCCGGGCCTTCTCGATGAACGCCCTCAGGTCCGCCGGCAGCCCGGACGGCAGCGCCTGGCCGTTCTTGGTCCAGGTCTTCAGCAGCATGTTGACCTTGGGGACGTCGCCCCGGTCGATCAGCGAGGCGACCAGCGGGTCGGCCTCCTCGTCCCAGACCCACCGCGGGTCGACGCCCTTGCCGGCGCCCACGACCGATCCCTTGGGCGACCACGTCCACAGCGGCCTGGCCTGGGCGGGCGTCGCGACGCTCAGCGCACCGAGCGCCCCGAGCACCCCGCCCGTCATCAGCACGTTGCGCCTGCTGGGTTGTTCCATGCCTTTCCCTCCTCGGGCCGACGACGACTGCTGATACGATGAAACACAACGTGCTTCTGTGTATCAGGGTCTGGCATCATGAGAGCACACGGTGGCTTCGGTCACAAGACCCTTCGTGACGCACATGGACGATTCGGGCAGAATCGGTGTCTCGGGAGGGGATCGTGGAACCTGTGCTGTCGTTCCTCATGGGGTCGTCGGACTCGGGGTCGCTGCTGGAGAGCGTGTACGTCGAGGCCGTCGAACAGGTCGACGACGTGGACGAGACCCGGTCGCGCGTCCTCGACGCGGCCTACGCGCAGTTCTGCCGGATGGGCATCCAGCGCTCCACGATGGACGACGTGGCCCGGCGGGCCGGCGTCTCGCGGATCACCGTCTACCGGCGGTTCGCCACGAAGGACGCCCTGGTGGAGCAGGTGGTGCGGCGGGAGTTCCGCCGCTATTTCGACCGGTTCCTCATCGACATCCGGGAGGCCGAGACGGCCGCCGACCGGGTCGTCCTCGGCTTCGTGAGCTCGCTGCGCGCCATCCGGGGCAATCCCCTGATCGGCGGCCTGATCGCCACGGAACCGGACCTGCTCCTGCCCTCCCTGACCGGTGACGGGGGCCGGACCCTCGCCACCGTTCGGCGGTTCGTCGCCGACCAGCTCCGCCGCGAGCAGCGCGCGGGCAACGTGTCGAGCGACCTGGACGTCGATTTCGTGGCCGAGATGATGGTCCGGATATCCGGCTCGCTCCTGGCGGTCCCCAGCCACATCATCGACCTCGACGACGACGCTCGACTGGCCGCCCTGGCCCACCGCTTCCTCGTCCCGATGCTGGAACCGAGAGAGCCCCGTCTCGACCGTCCCTGACCTGTCGAGGCCGCGGCCGGCCCCCTCGCGCGGCGAAAGGTCGCCGCGGGCGACCCTTGTGACCCTTTCCCGCCGCCATGGAAGAGCCTTCGCGGCGCCGCCACGGCGAACCGTTCCATTTTCCGCCGGGCGGAGCGCCATAGTGAATGAAATGGCGTCGATGTGCGGCTCTGTGTGACGGGAGAGGGCCCTTTGTGATATGGGGCTGACCTGCGTCCACATGGACGGATGCGTAGCGCTGGAAGCTTGACGTCGGGCATTAAGTAAGTACTATGTCTTTTGCGGCAAAGACCGCAAAAGGAACTCAAAGAAAAGGGAAGTGTGTCGCAATGGCGACTAGCTTGAACAAACAAGATAAAATGGAACGAGAGGCCTCGCTGAGGTCGATCCTCGACACCGAAGGGCTCTTCCGGTTCGCGTCGGAAACCGACCGGGAGGCCGTGGCGTCCGCCCTCCGCGACGCGTACGACGCCGCATGGGAGACCATCGCGCCGTTCTACGTCCGGGCCGTCCACCGCATGCTCGGAGACATCCGAGCGGCGGCCGCGAACGGCGCGACCCTCGCGTCGGTCGGCCGCGACGGCGAGAACTGCCGCGTGATCGTCCTCGCCTTCGAGCCGGGGCTGGACATCATCGAGATCCCCATCAACCGGAGCGTCGTCAGGAGCGCACTGGCGGATCTGAAGCGCCACCATGGCAGGACCTTCCCCGAGCTGGACGCCATGCTCGGGACGATGGCGTGGAAGGCCCCCTCCGACGAGGAGATCGTCGACGCCGCTCGGAACCTGACGACACTCCTGCGTCGGCGGGGCCTGCCCGTGGACGAGCCCGAACCGCGGCAGGACGTCATCCTGCTCGACAACGGAATGCGCGGCACGGCCCGTGCGGCCCTGAAGCAGATGTACTGGCCGACCGCCAGGGGAACCCTGGTGCGCGGGCTGTACCTGTTCCGGACGGCGGCGTACTTCGACCCGCACCCGCACGCGGACCGGGGGTACCTGTTCGACCTCGACGCGGCCGGCAGCGACGGTGGCAAGAACCTGCTCGTGCTGCCGGACGACCCGGATCTGGAAGGTCTGACCTTCCGGGCGAACGACGCGCTCGTGGTGATCGAGGTTCTGACCAGCGGGCCGAAACTGACACCCGACCGGATCGACGCCCAGGGCCACCCCGTGCAGGGATGGTTCCGAGACCACCCGCTGACGAAGGGGGTCAATCCGGTGCACCGGTCCGCCCGCTACACGGATCCTCGGGTCCAGGAGGGGGTGCTGCGCGCCGTCCGCGAGGCCATCGGAAATCACGCGCGGTCCGTGGCCCTTCGCGAGCGGCGCGGCGCGGACGTCCAGGAACTGCTGCGCCCCGGCCACGAGCGAATGGTGCGGAACACCCGGGACTGGATCGCCGGAAACCTGGACGCCATGCATCCGGGGCTCCGCGAACTCGTCAGCACGTACTGCTGGCGGACGTCCCTGGGGAGCATGAACGCCAAACTCGCCGACGCCGTCGAAGCCGCCGGCCTGTCCGCCGAAACCGCGCGGACCGTCTGGACGGAGTTCGACGAACTGCGGGATGACACGGCCAGGGAGGCGTTCATCGAGAGGCTGGCCGGTTCGCCGCGAGAAAGCTGATCGTGCGGCGGTCTCACGGCCGGTAACGACCAGGCCCGGCCCGGCTCAGGGCCGGTCCGGGCACTCGACCCGTCCACCCGAAGGCCGGGCGGCGCCCCCCTGCGGCGCCCCGCCCTTTGCCTGCCGCGCCCCCGGGGGGGCCCGAGGCCGTTGGGGGGTTTTACCCGGGCGC
>NZ_JBEZJP010000591.1:0-3819 GCF_040653175.1 Actinomadura sp. NPDC048032 | reverse complement strand
GTCGCGGGCTGGCACCAGGCGCCCGTCGGCGAGGGCCGCGAGCTGCTCCGCCTGCACCTGGAGCTGTTCTCGATCCACCTGCCGGAACTCGGCGGCGTGCCGGCGAAGGACTGGCCGGACGCGTGCTCCCTGCTCAGGAAGCCCGATCTGGCCGCGGCGCGCCTGACCGGCTACGTCACCGGGCCGCGCCGCGCGTCGGCCGGGTCGGTGCGCCTTCCGCACCCGGTGTCCTGCACGTACACGCCGCGCGGGGGCAGCCGCGACCCGGCCGGGTCCGGCGCGCGTGTGTCGCCGTCGCCCAAGCCGAGCGCGACGGGCTCGGCCACGCCCGATCCCTCCGCCGGGCCGCGGGAGGGGGGCCCGGAGCGCGACGACGGCCCGGAGGCCGCGGTCACCGGCCTCACGGTGAGCGTCCGCTGGGTGGCCGACACCGACGCGGCGGCGTCGCGGATGCTGGAGTCGCTGCAGGCCGCGCAGGCGCAGGCCCGGCGGCGGCGCGACATCGGGGGCGACGAGGCCTACGAGATCGGCCCGACCGCCGGGATGATCGCGCTGCGAGTCGGCCGGTGCGTGGTGATGGTCGAGGCGAACCGCCCGCCGGGAGCCGCCGCCCGCCTGGCCCGGTCCGTCGCCTACCGCCTGCGCCACCTGTCCGAGGCCCCGTCCTGACCGGGCCCGCCGCCCGTCCCCGCCGGGCGGCTCAGAACTCGGGGACGGGCTCGGCCTCGGGTTCCGCGACGGCCGTGGGGGAGCGGCCCGCCCACGCCTCCAGTTGGGCGACGAAGCGTTCGGCGTGGACGGGCCAGTGGAACCGCTCCCGGGCGGCCTCGTAGCCGCGCCGGCCGAACGCGGCGCGCAGGACGGGGTCGTCCCGCAGCCGCAGGACCGCCTTGGCGGCGGCCTCCGGGGCGCCGAACGGGACGATCATCCCGCAGTCGGCGGGCTCCACGATGCCCACGGCCGGCGGGTTCGGCGTGCTGATCACCGGGATGCCGCGGGCCATGTACTCGACGACCTTCGTCGGCATGGAGTGCCGGTAGTTCGGCTCGTCGTGCAGCAGCGCGAGCCCGGCCATCGCGCCCTCGGCGATGCGCAGCGCCCGGTCGTTCGGGACGAACCCGTACCAGCGCACGATCCCCTCGCGCTGCGCCGCGCGCAGGGCGTCCCGGACGTCGGCGTCGGCCGCGCCGATCAGTTCCACCAGCACGCCCTCGGCGGCCAGCGTCCGGGCCATCTCGATCATGTCAAGGGCGCCGCGGGCCCGCGAGAGCTGCCCGACGTAGACGGCGCGGCGGCCGTCCGGCGGTCCGGGCGGCAGGTCGGACACGTAGGTGGTGTTGGGCACGACCGGGTGGTCCTCGCGGAACCGGTCCCGGTAGCCCTCCTCGGCGAGCAGCAGCCGGTGCCGCCGCTCGGTGCGCCGCTCCAGGCGGCGCACGGCCGGGCGCAGCAGGGGGCGGGCCGGCCCCGGCACCCAGCCCTTGGCGGACAGGGCCGCGGCGGTGTCCTCGTGGACGTCCCAGACGACCGTGCGGCCCTGGAGCTCGCGCGGGAGCGACACCAGCAGCTCGGGATCGTGCAGGAGGACCACGTCGGCGTACGCGGCGTGCTCGGCCAGCGCGCGGTGGGCGGCGCGCAGGGCCCGGACCCGGCGCCGTCCGGTGGCCCGCGGGACGTCCACCGGGCTGATCTGGCGCCACGGGGTCGCGTTGCACGCCCGGAAAGGGGCGATGTAGGTGACCTCGTGGCCGGCGTCGAGCAGGGCGCGTATCTGCCGGTGCAGAATGCGCGCGTCTTCGGGGTGGTGCACGACCGTGCAAACGCAGACCCGCATCACACTCACTCCGCAACGTCCGATTCGTCCATCACCGGCGAGTCTCGGGTGCCGATGGAAATTGCCGATGAATTCCCGCTGTCCGGGGCGTGGACGCTGCCGGGCTACTCTTCCCCGAACGAAAGGGAAGGCCGCCGGTCACGCGGAACCCGCCGATGGGAAAAGCCCTGTCAAAGAAGCCCGCCACCGAAATGCGCCCGCCCGTCACAGGAGCTCGACGGTGTCCTGCTGGACGTTGCGCGTCCGGCCGCGGGTGTCGAACAGCAGCCGGGCGTGCCGCGCCAGGGTCGCCGCGTCGTAGGCGGCGTGGTCGGCCAGCACGATCGCCAGGTCCGACGCCTCCAGGGCGGCGGCCAGGTCGTCCCCGGCGGACGGCACCGGCTCGCCGTCCACCTCCCACAGGGTGACGAACGGGTCGTGGAACGACAGGTCGGCGCCGAGGCGGGCCAGCCGCCGCGCCACCGGCCGGGCCGGCGACTCGCGCTGGTCGGCGATGTCGGCCTTGTAGGTGACGCCGAGCAGCAGGACCCTGGCGCCCTTGAGCGCGCGTCCCTCCCGGTTGAGCAGCTGCTGGGCGCGTTCCGCGACGTACCGGGGCATCCGGTCGTTGATCTCCTGGGCCAGCTCCACGAACCGGAACGGGTAGCCCAGCGAGCGGACCTTGTAGGACAGGTAGTTCGGGTCGATCGGGATGCAGTGCCCGCCGACGCCCGGCCCCGGCCGGAACGCCTGGAACCCGAAGGGCTTGGTGGCCGCGCAGTCGATGGCGTCCCACAGGTCGATGCCGAGCTCGTTGCAGAACACCGCCATCTCGTTGACCAGCGCGATGTTGACGTGCCGGTAGGTGTTCTCCAGCAGCTTGGCCATCTCGGCCTCGCGCGTCCCCTTGGCCTCCACGACCCGGTCGACGAACTTGCCGTAGAACGCCGAGGCCGCCGACGCGCAGGCGGGGGTCAGCCCGCCGACGATCTTCGGGGTGTTGCGGACGCCGTAGACCGGGTTGCCGGGGTCGATCCGCTCCGGCGAGAACGCCAGGTGGAACTCCTCCCCGGCGACCAGGCCGGACGTCTCCAGGATCGGCCGCACGACCTCCTCGGTCGTGCCCGGGTAGGTGGTGGACTCCAGCACCACGAGCGTCCCGGGCTCCAGGTGGCGGGCGACGGTCTCGGCCGCGCCGCGCACCGCGGTCAGGTCCGGTCCGCCCTCCGGCGAGAGCGGCGTCGGGACGCAGATGACCACGGTGCGCGCGCCGTCCAGGACGTCCTCGTGCAGGCTCGGGGCGAACCCCGCCCGCAGCATGTGCTCGACCTCGTCCGCCGACACGTCGTCGACGTGCGACATCCCGGCCTTGAGGCCGGCGACCACGCGCGCGTCCCGGTCGAGCCCGCCGGCCCGCAGGCCGGCCCGGCAGGCCTCCCGCACGAGCGGCAGCCCCACGTATCCGAGTCCGATGACCACGAGATCCACGCGGCAGCCCCCTTCGATCTATGTGCTCTGGCGTGTCGGGAAGCGATAGGCGGCCCGGTATCCGGCCGTCACGGCGCGCCAGGTCCGTTCCGCCGCGACCCATTCACGGGCCGACCGCCCGATTTTCTGTCTCCTTTCGGGACTGTAAGCCAGATCTTCCAGGCAATTCGCCCAGGCTTCCGGGTCTTCCGGAACTGTTAACGCCCCCGTCACGCCCGGTTCCACGATTTCGCGAAGAGCCTTGACATCACTGGCTATAACGGGGATTCCCCCCGCCATGGCCTCGATCGGTTTCAGAGGCGTCACCAACTGGCACACCCGGTCCGCCCGGCGCGGAACCGCGAAGACATCGAGGACGGCGTGGTACTGGCGAACGGACTCCATCGGCACCCGGCCGGTGAACACGGCGTGGACGCCGCGTTCGGCCGCGCGCCGTTCGAGCGCGCCGCGCTCGGGGCCGTCCCCGACCAGCAGGAGGGTGACCGGAGCGCCGCCCTGCTGCGCGAGCGGGGCGCTCC
>NZ_JBEZJP010000590.1:0-3847 GCF_040653175.1 Actinomadura sp. NPDC048032 | reverse complement strand
CCTCCCTCCCGTACCTGGCCGAGCTGTTCTCGCTGGAAGGCAGGGTCGCGGTGGTGACGGGAGGCAGCTCGGGGATCGGCAGGGCGATCGCCGGGGCGCTCGCGCGGGCCGGGGCCTCGGTGGTGGTCGTGGCGCGGCGGGAGGCCGAGCTCGCGGCGACCGTCCGCGAGCTGGAGGGGCACGGCTGCCGGGCCGCGGCGGTGAGCGCCGACCTGGGGTCGCGTGAGGCGGTCGCCGAGGCCGCCGAGGCCGCCGCGTCGGCGTTCGGCGAGCCCGACATCCTGGTCAACGCGGCGGGGGTGAACCTGCGGCCGCCGATGGACGAGCTCGGCGCCGACGTGTGGGACGCCACGATGGCGGTGAACCTGGAGGCGCCGTTCCTGCTCGGGCAGCGGTTCGGGCCGGGGATGGCCGAGCGCGGCTTCGGGCGGCTGATCCACATCGCCTCGCAGCAGGCGTTCCGGGCGTCGGTGACCAGCGGCGCCTACGGGGTGTCCAAGGCGGGGCTGGTGGCGCTGGCCCGGTCGCAGGCCGAGGCGTGGTCGAGCCGCGGCGTCACCGCCAACGCCCTGGTGCCGGGTTTCGTGATGACGCCGCTGAACGCGCGCCTGTCGTCGGACCCGGCGAAGGTGCGGGCGCTCGCCGAGCGGACCCTGGCCGGCCGCAACGGCCTGGCGGAGGACTTCGCCGGAGCCGCGGTGTTCCTGGCGTCGCCGTCCTCGGCCTACGTCACCGGCCAGTCGATCTTCGTGGACGGCGGCTTCTCCGCCCACTAGGCCCCCGCCCGGCGGGATCGAGGTGTGGCCTTCGGCCTTCGCCCGCGCACGGTCAAGACCAGCCCTGGTCGTCCAGGGCTGCTCCGGTGCGTCCGGAGCTCGGAACGAAAGACCGAAGGTCGTGATCATATGTGCAGGATCGAGAACACCGTGGACCGCCCGGCGGAGGACGGGAACGCCGTCGAGGCCCTTGGCGCGTTCGTCGCGTTCGTCGCCGCCGGGGCCCCCTGGGGCGCCTTCTTCGACATGGTGAACGGCGGCCTCGACGATCCCATCGGGGACGGCGCGCTGAAGGGCGCCATCGTCGGCGCCGTCTGCTTCGTTCTCATCGCCGTCGGCGTCGGCGTCGTCGTCGCGGTGCGGAACCGCAGGGCCGCGGCCGGTCGACGGAAACGAGACCGGCGGGCCCGCCAGAGCCCGGAAGCATGAGCCCTGGCAGCAGGCCCACTGATCTTCCAGCAGAACCCGGGGCGTAGCCCCGCAACAAGGAGCGGCCCCCTGGGGCCGCTCCTTCGTGTGAGCCATCGGATACCGGGCTCCCGCGTCCACGCCGCCGATCAGAGCCGGGGCCGGGGGTTCGACTGCGGGTTGAGAGTTGTCGGCCGCCGGCCCTGTTGAACGGGCCGCGAGCGGCGAGAAGTCTCCAGGACGCCTTCAACGGAACGCTGGAGGTCATGGATGGCGGAGACAGCACGACTCAGGTGACGGCGAGTGCCCGTCGAGGCGCCCGGTGACGGGCGGGGACGCGTGTCCAGGCGGCGGTGGTGGACGCTGGCGGTGGTGAGCGCGGCGCAGTTGCTGGTGGTCCTGGACGGGACGATCGTGAACATCGCGCTGCCGTCGGCGCAGCACGCGCTCGGGATGTCGGACGGGAACCGGCAATGGGCGATCACCGCTTACGCGCTGGCCTTCGGCGGGCTGCTGCTCATCGGCGGCAGGGTCAGCGGCGTGCTCGGCCACCGGCGCGCCTTCCTCGTCGGGCTGGCCGGGTTCGCCGCGTCGTCCGCGCTGGGCGGCGCGGCGGTGAACCCGCTGATGCTGTTCGGGGCGCGGGCGCTGCAGGGCGTCTTCGCCGCCCTCCTCGCGCCGGCCGGGCTGTCGCTGCTGGTGACCACCTTCACCGGGGCTCGCGAACGCGGCCGGGCGTTCGGGGTCTTCGCCGCGGTCGGCGCGGGTGGCTCGGCGATCGGCCTGATCGCCGGAGGCCTGCTGACCGAGTACGCCGGCTGGCGCTGGTGCCTGTACATCAACGCGCCGATCGCGCTGCTCGCCGCGCTCGGCGTCGCGCTGGTGCCCGCGGACCGGCCGATCGCGGAACGGGGGCGGCTGGACGTCGCCGGAGCGCTGCTCAGCCTCGCGGGATTCGCCGCGGTGGTGTACGGGTTCAACCGGGCCGAACCGCTGGGGTGGGGCTCTCGTGCTCACCGGGCTCGGCCTGGGCTGCGTGATGCCCCCGACCGCCGCTCTGGCCACCGAGGGCATGCGCGGCCACGACATCGGGGCGGCGTCGGCCGCCTACAACGCCGCCCAGCAGCTCGGAGCGGCTCTGGGCACCGCGCTGCTGAACACCCTGGCCGCCGGCGCGACCGCGGCCTACCTGGCCTCCCGCCCGCACCCGCGCCCGGACGCGGCCGCGGTGCACGGCTACACGACCGCGCTGACGGTGGCGTGCGTCATCCTGCTGGCGGCCGCGTGCCTCACCCTCGCGCTGTTCACCCTGCGGCGCGCGCGGCCGCGCGCGCCGCGCACCGGGGTGCGGGGCTAGGGCCACAGGCCGGTGGCGTGGACGGCGGCGGCGGGGTCGGCGGCGTGCACGATGCCGCCGACCGGCCGTCCGTCCTCGTCGTGGATGCGCCAGCCGCCGAGCTGGACGACGGGGATGCGCCCGGCGCGCATGGCCAGGGCGATCTCCGACAGGGTCCCCCAGGATCCGCCGACGGCGATGACGGCGTCGGCGGCGTTGACGATGACGTTGTTGCGGGCCTGGCCGAGGCCGGTGGGGACGGCGACGGTGAGGTCGGGCCCGGCGGCGGCGCGGTCGGCGGCGGGCAGGATCCCCACCACGACGCCGCCGGCGCTGCGGGCGCCCGCGGCCGCGGCGGCCATCACGCCGCCGTGCCCGCCGCACACGACCACGGCGCCGCGCCCGGCGAGGATCCGGCCGGTCTCGTAGGCGTGGTCCCACTGCAGCTCGGTGCACTCGCCCGGCCCGCACACCGCCACCTGCACGGCCATCGCGGCCCTACCCGGCGCCGTGCCGGGCGGCGATCTCGTCGATCGTCGCGGCGAGGTCGAAGTCCTTGCCGGTGAGGCCGCCGGCGCTGTGGGTGGTCAGGGCGAAGGTCAGGGTGCGCCAGCGGATGTCGATGTCGGGGTGGTGGTCGGCGTCCTCGGCGGCGCGGGCGACGTCGGCGACCACCTCGATCCCGGCGGCGAAGGACGGGGCGGTGACCTGCCTGCGGATCTGGTCGCCGTCGCGGCTCCAGGCGGGCAGGCCGCGCAGGCGGTCGGCGACTTCGTCGGCGTCGAGCGTGTCGGCCATCGGGTCACTCCCTGTTCGCTGGTGCCGTTCTCCTTCCTCCCTTCCCTGCGCGGGGCGACCGGTCACCCCGCGCCGGGGGTCAGGTCGTACAGGACGGCGCCGCCGACGGTGGCGGGGGTGTAGTGCGCGGCGACCCATGCGCTGATCTGCTGGGCGGCGTCGCTGCCACCACTGGCACTGCCGGCGCCGCGGGCCGTGGCGCCTCCCGGGCCGCGGTTCTGGCCGCGGTCGCCGCCGACGAAGTAGTGGATCTTTCCTTGGCGGGCGAGGCGCTGGAACTCGGCGAGGGTGGGGGCGGGGTCGGTGCCGTTGAATCCGCCGACGGCCATCACGGGCCGGCCGGTGGCGAGCTGGTAGCCGGCGGCGGTGTTGGATCCGACGGCGGCGGCGACCCAGGTGTAGGAGGCGGCGCCGGCGTTGAGGGCGGCGGTGACGGCGGCGCCGGGGGTCCCGGCGTTCAGGAGCCCGCCCGGTCCCCCGCCCGGGCCTGCGCCTCCCGGCCCTCCGCCGCCTCTGGGGCCTGCGGGTC
>NZ_JBEZJP010000589.1:0-3859 GCF_040653175.1 Actinomadura sp. NPDC048032 | reverse complement strand
GCCGTCGAGCCGCTCGCAGATCGAGCGGATGTGCTCGTGCAGCGGAGGATCCAGCGGCCAGCCGATCGCCGGGGACCGGGTCCGCGAAGGGAGACCCATGACGACGACCGTGCTCGTGTACCCCGGACCGGGCCGATGACGACCCCGCACGTGATCCGCTCCGGCGGCGAGGCCGTGGAGACCGCACGCAAGCTCGCCGCCTCGTTCGCCGAGCGAGCGGGCGACCGCGACCGCGACCGGCGACCGCCCGCCGCCGAGGTCGCGGAGCTGTCGGAGTCCGGACTCCTCGGCGTCACCGTCCCGGCGCGGTTCGGCGGGGCGGAGGTGGACGTGGCGACCCTCGCGGAGGTGTTCCGGACGCTCGCCGCGGCCGACGCGAGCCTCGCCCAGATCCCGCACAGCCATTTCGTGTTCCTGGAGGCCCTGCGCCGTCAGGGCACCGAGGAGCAGCAGGCCCGGTACTTCGCCGAGGCCCTGGCCGGCGCCCGCTTCGCCAACGCCCAGTCCGAGCGGGGCGGGCGTACGGCGGCCGAGGACGCGACCACGCTGCGCCGCCGCGAGGAAGGCGGGTACACCCTCGACGGCGAGAAGTACTACAGCACGGGAGCGCTGTTCGCGGATTGGCTGGTCGTGCGGGCGGTTCTCGCCGACGGACCGCCGCTACCGGACGGCCTCCCGCGCAAGGCCCTGGCGTACATCCGCCGCGGCGCCGAAGGCGTCACGGTCGAGGACGACTGGGACGGCATGGGCCAGCGCACCACCGCGAGCGGAACGGTCCGGCTTCTCGGCGTGCGCGTGGACGGCGGCGAGGTCGTCCCTTACAGCACGCTGTTCGACGGGCCGACGACCTACGGCGCCCGCGCCCAGGTGCTGCACGCGGCGCTCGACGCCGGCATCGCCCGCGGCGCGCTGGACGCCGCGGTGACCGCCGTGGCGAAGGCACGACCGTGGTTCGAGAGCGGCGCCGAGACCGCGGCCGCGGACCCCCTGACCGTCCAGCAGGCCGGCGAGCTTGAGATCACCGTCCGGTCCGCCGAGGCGCTGCTGCGCGAGGCCGCGGAAGCGATCGACGCGGCCGAGCGCGAGCCCACCGGCGACGCCACCGCACGGGCGTCGGTGGCGACGGCCGTGGCGAAGGTCGCCGCGTCCCGAGCCTCGCTGGAGGCGTCGTCGGCGCTGTTCGAACTGGGTGGGACGCGGTCGGCGGCCGATTCGCTGAACCTGTCGCGCTACTGGCGGGACGCGCGCACGCACACGCTTCACGACCCGGCCCGCTGGAAGGTGCAGCACGTCGGCCGCTGGCTGCTGTCGGGCACTCCGCCGCCGCGCCACGGCCAGATCTGACCCGGTTTCCCGGGCGGCGCCCGAGACGGGGCGGAAGGAAGGAAAGACACTGTGACCCTCACTCTTCACTGGTTCCTGCCCACCTACGGCGACTCGCGCTTCATCGTGGGCGGCGGGCACGGGCAACTCGCCGGCGCGGCGGCCGGCGACCGCCGCGCCTCGGTCGGCTACCTGTCGTCGATCGTGCGCGCCGCCGAGGAGTTCGGCTTCGCCGGCGCTCTCACCCCCACCGGGGCCTGGTGCGAGGACGCGTGGCTGACGACGGCGATGCTGGCGCGCGAGTCGGAGCGGCTGGCGTTTCTCGTGGCGTTCCGTCCCGGGCTGGTCAGCCCCACGCTGGCCGCGCAGATGGCCGCGACTTTCTCCGCGCACGCTCCCGGACGGCTGCTGCTCAACGTCGTCACCGGCGGTGAGGATCACGAGCAGCGCGCCTACGGCGACCACCTGTCCAAGGACGAGAGATACGCCCGCTGTGACGAGTTCCTGTCGGTCGTGCGGCGGCTGTGGGCCGGCGAGACCGTCACCCACCGCGGCGCCCACCTCGACATCGACGCCGCGCGGCTGCCGACGCGGCCCGATCCGGTACCGCCGCTGTACTTCGGAGGCTCGTCCGCCGCGGCGGGACCGGTCGCGGCCGAGCACGCCGACGTCTACCTGACCTGGGGCGAGCCGGTGGACGCGGTGGCCCGCAAGATCGAATGGATTCGCGGGCTCGCAGCCGCCCGGGGCCGCAAGCCGCGCTTCGGCATCCGGCTGCACGTCATCACCCGCGACACCGCCGAGGAGGCATGGCTGCAGGCGGGACGGCTCGTCGACGCGCTCGGCGAGGAGACGGTCGCCGCCGCGCAGTCCGCTCTGGCCCGCAGCGAGTCGACCGGCCAGCGGCGCATGCGCGACCTGCATGAGCGCAGCCGCGCCGACGGCACCTGGCGCGACCCCCGCGCGCTGGAGGTGGGGCCCAACCTGTGGGCCGGGGTCGGGCTCGTCCGCGGCGGCGCGGGGACGGCGCTCGTCGGCTCGCACGCCGAGGTCGCCGACCGGATCGCCGAGTACGCCGGCATCGGCATCGACGAGTTCGTCCTGTCCGGGTACCCCCATCTGGAGGAGCTGTACTGGTTCGGAGAGGGAGTGCTTCCCCACCTCGACCGGCACGGGCTCTTCCATGTCGGGGGCGGTACCGGCGCCGGGCACAATGCCTTCCTCCCGAAGGGAACCACACGATGACGTCGGTGGAACTCGATCTGCGCCGGGTGTACGGCGCCTACCCGACGGGCGTGGCGGTGGTGGCGGGGCTCGTGGACGACCGGCCCGTCGGGATCGCCGCCAGCTCGTTCGTCCCCGTGTCGCTGGACCCGCCGCTGGTGTCGGTCTGCGTCGCGCACACCTCGACCACGTGGCCGCTGCTGCGCCCCCTTCCGCGCATCGGGATCAGCGTTCTCGGCGCGCACCAGGAGCACGCGGGGCGGCGGATCGGCTCGCGCGCCCCGGACCGCTTCGCCGGGGTCGACTGGCGCTCCACCAGTGACGGCTGCGTCCTGCTCGACGACGCCGCCGCCTGGTTCGACTGCTCGATCGAGCAGCAGGTCCGGTCCGGCGACCACGACATCGTCGTCTTCCGCGTGCACGACCTCGACGCCGTCCCCGGCACCCCGCCGCTTGTCTTCCACGCCAGCGCCTTCCGGCGCCTGACCTGACGCCGGGCCTTCCCGCCGACCGACCGAGACCACTTCCAAGGAGAACAGGTGACCAACAACATCATCACGCTCGTGGGCAATCCGCGAGCGCGGTCCCGCACGCACCGGGCCGCCCTGCAGGCCGCGCAGTCCATCGCCGACCGCATCGAGAACGCGACGCTGGGGGAGACGATCGACCTGGCGGCCCTGGCGCCAGAACTGCCGGCCGCCTCCTCCGCTGCCGTCGAGTCGGCTCTGGACACCGTCACTGGCGCGGACGTCCTGGTGGCCGCCAGCCCCACGTACAAAGGCACCTACACGGGGCTGCTGAAGACCTTTCTTGACCGCCTGCCCGGCCACGCGCTCGCCACGACGATCGCAGTGCCCCTGCTGGTCATGGGCGACGCCAAGCACGCGCTGGCCGTGGAGACCCACTTCCGGCCGCTGCTCGTGGAACTGGGGGCGCACGTCCCCACTCCCGGCATCGTCCTGCTCGAATCCCAACTCCCCGACGCCGAGCAGCTCCTCGACGCCTGGGCCGACCGTGCCGCACCCCAGATCGCGGCCCTCCTCACCGCCTCGGCGCCGACCCTCGCCTTTGAGAGCTGACTCGTCCGAATCGCCGGGCCCGGCGAAGGATCATCTTCACCTCTTCCGCTTTCCGCGCTTCCCCTTGCTCTTCTTGGTGCTGTGTCGCGCCCGGCCGCCGGCCGCGTCCGTCCGCCGTTGCCGGCGGGCCTGGGCCACCCAGTCCAGCCCTTGCCCGGCCTCCTGGGCCAGCGGCGTGTCGAATCGGCTGAGGATCTCCTGCGCTGCGGGAGGCCGCGCAGGAGGCGCGCCTC
>NZ_JBEZJP010000588.1:0-3860 GCF_040653175.1 Actinomadura sp. NPDC048032 | reverse complement strand
AACGGCCGGGCGGACGATTTCCTCCTATATATGGGGGGAATTCATGAGGCGCGCCATTCTTGTTGTGCTGGCGTCCGCCGCGCTCGTGCCGCTCGGCGCCTGCGGGACGGAAAAGGCCCCGGTCGAGGCGGGTCCGTCGAAAGCCGCGGCGAACACGTCCCCGTCCACCGGTGCGAGCGCGAGCTCTCCGACCACTCCGGCGGCGGTGAAACGCACGGTCACGGAAACGCGGAAGATCCCGTTCAGGACGAGAAAGGTGAACGACGCGTCCCTCGCCAAAGGCGCGACCAAGGTGCGCACTCGCGGGGCCGCCGGACTCAGGACCCTCACCTATGAGGTCACCGTCGCCAATGGCGTGGAGACGGATCGGAAACTGATCCGCGCGGTGGTCACCAGGCGCGCGGTCACCCGCGTCATCGCCGTGGGCACGAAGCGGGCACGGCGGTGCGACCCCAACTACACCGGCGCGTGCGTGCCGATCGCCGGTGACGTCGACTGCGCGGGCGGCAGCGGCGACGGCCCCGGCTACGTGGCGGGCCCCGTCCGCGTGGTGGGCAGCGACATCTACGACCTGGACCGTGACGGTGACGGCATCGCCTGCGACACCTGAGTCGTGAACCGGATGACAAGGAGCGGATCGGCTGAAAGGCTGTGCCCGCACCATGTTCGGGGTGCCTTCGGAAACAGCGAGGAGGCGACGGCCGTGACCGTCTCAATGGTGAAGGGCCAGCGGATATCGCTGGAGAAGCCCGGCGGTGCGCTCAGCATGGTCCGGATGGGACTCGGCTGGGACGCGGTGAAGAAGAAGGGCTTCTTCGGCTCCCGGGAACGGGAGATCGACCTCGACGCCTCCTGCGTGCTCTTCGCCGACGGGAACCTCGCCGACGTCGTCTACTTCGGCAAGCTGGTCAGCGACGACGGCTCGGTCCGGCACACCGGCGACAACCTCACCGGGGCGGGCGACGGCGACGACGAGTCCGTCATCGTCGACCTGGCCCGGCTGCCCGTGCACGTGACCTCGCTGGTGTTCACCGTCAGCTCCTTCAACGGGCAGACGTTCAACGAGGTGGAGAACGCCTTCTGCCGCCTCGTCAACGAGATCGACGGCGGCGAGCTGGCCCGCTACACGCTGACCGGCGGCGGCGCCCACACCGCCATGGTGATGGCCCGCCTCTACCGGCACGGCGAGACCTGGAAGATGAACGCGATCGGCGAGCCCTGCCACGGCCGCACCTTCCAGGACATGCTGCCCACGATCACCGGTCTCGCCTGACCGCCCATGGCCGAATTGTCGCCCGGCGCCAACGCACCGCTGTCCGCCCGGCGCGTGACCGCCACCGCGTCCTGCGCCGTCCCCGTCGACGTGAGCGCCCTGCTCGTGGGTCCCGGCCTGCGGGCGCGCTCCGACGCCGACCTGGTGTTCTACAACGCGCCCGAGGCGCCCGGCGTGCGCTGGTCCGGCGACGGCCGCCAGCGCGTCGAGGTCGACCTGGACGCGGTCCCCGCCGATGCCGCGGCGGTGCTGATCGCGGTCAGCCTGACCGGCGCGACGACCTTCGGCACGATGCCGCCGCCCCGGCTCGCCCTGACCTCCTCGACGGGTGACCCGCTCGTCGAGTTCACCGTCCCGGGTCTGGGCCCGGAGAGGGCCATCATCGGGCTGGAGCTCTACCGCCGTGACGGCCGCTGGAAGGTCCGGGCCGTCGGCCAGGGCTACGCCGGAGGCCTGGCCGAGCTACTCGAAGCGCACGGCATCGAGGTGGACGACCCGGGCGAGCCCGAACCGGCCCCCGCCGTGGGCCCGCCCCCGCCTGCCCCCTCACCCTCGGTCCCGCCGCCCGCGAGCCCGCCGCCCGCGGATTCGCGACCGCCGGCCCCGCCTCCGGCGTCGGAGGTCGGCTACGTCGAGCGGTGCTGGCTCGTCTGGGAGGACGCCAGCCGGTCCCTGGCGGCGTTCCACTCCTCCACCGAGCACGCGCTCGTCCTGCGCAACGAGGAGATCGCGGGGCGCAAGCCGCCGGGCGGCTTCCAGCGGCTCATGGAGGCGGCCGACCAGCGGCTCCGCGCCGACGCGGCGCAGCTCCGCGAGGAACTGGCCCGGGTGGAGCCGCAGGTCACCCCGGAGGCCGCGCCCTTCGACGCGCCGGCGTGGCTCACCTGGCAGCCCCGCGCCGACCTGGCCGAGGGCATGCTGCTCGGCCGCCTGTCGACCGCCGAGCTGCCCGCCCTGCAGGTGCCGCTCATCCTCCGGCTGCCGCTGCGGCGCGCCGTGTGGATCTCGCGGGGGACCATGCCGGGCGACTCGGCCGCCTACGCGTGGTCGCTGGTGACGCGGTTCCTGGCGGCCGTCCCGCCCGGGCTCGCCGGCCTTGAGGTGATCGACGCCGCGGGCCTGTCGGGCGCCGGCTGGCTGCACGGGTTCGATCCGTCCACCACGGCCCGCCTGCTCGGCGGCGGCGTGGCGACGGGCCCGGCGGCCGCCGAACGCCTCCGCCGCCTCCTCGACCTGGTCGACCTGCGCCGCATCGGCGGCGACGACGGTCCGGCCGCGGGACCGCCGCTGCGCATGGTCGTCGTCATGGACGCCGGCGCCGCGCTCGACGGCGAGGAGGCCCACCACCTCCTGCGCCTGGTCGAGGACGGCCCCCTGGTCGGGGTCCCGGTGCTCCTGGTCGAGACCGACACGCCCGCGGCGGAGTCGGTGCGCACCATGCGCGTCCGGCAGTCCTGCAACGACCTGCCCTCCAGCGAGGGCTCCATCGGCGACTCGTGGGTGGGCGCGGAATGGACGCTGACCCCCGACGTCCTCCCGGACACGGTGGGCGGCTCCCGGGCTCCCGCCCTGTTCGCCCACGTCCTCGGCATCCACGCCCGCGCCGGCACGGCGCCGTAGTCACGCCTCCAGGGCAAGGATCTGCCGGGTGTGTCCGGGCAGCTCCGTCTCCGCGAGACCGCCGAGGAGGGCGCGCAGGGGCACGGGCTGGTCGACCAGGAGGTCGCCGTTGGACACGAGCCGGGTGGGCACCAGGGTGTCGAGTTCCGCGTCGTCGAGCATGGGCCCGAGCGCGCAGAGAGCGTCCGCCTGGGACGCGATGCGGTCCCGGAGCCCCGCGCCGCCGCCGGCCTGCGCGACGACGCGCTCGATGGTCCAGGCCTCCTGGGCCATGCGGTTGTCGTAGGTCGCGATCGCGGCCGAGGCGACGGCGGAGACGGCGCTGATCGTGACGGCGCTGACGATGCTGACGTGCGCCAGGATCTGCTCCAGGTTCCATTCGCCCGGCGGCGGGACGGCATCGGAGTCGGCCGCGGCGGCGGCGTCGAGCAGAGCACGGTAGGCGTCCCGCAGCGGAGCGGTGTCCATGATGTCTTCCTTCTCGTCAGGCCTGCGTACCGGCCATCTCCCACGGCACCTGCGGGAGGACGTCGCCGGTCTCCAGCAGCGACTTGAGGTTGGCCACGACGGCCGGCCACCCCTGCGAGATGCCGTTGAGCATCTCCTCGTTGGGAAGGTTCTCGTGGGTCACGGTGAGCCGGACGATGTCGTGGTGCGGCTCGACGAGGAAGGTGACGACCGACGCTTCCCTGGGCGGCTCGACGCCGGGGGAGTCCTCGAAGGTGATGGCCAGGCGGGTCGGCGGTTCGGCCACCAGCACCCGGCCGACGCCGTCGACCACCCCTGACCCGTCGGAGCGCCGGTGCTCCCAGGGCGAGCCCGGCCGCCAGTCGGAGATGTTCTCGTGCCCCCAGTACCGCGCCGTCAGGTCCGCGTCGGTCAGGGCGCGCCACACCTGCTCGGCGCTCGCGCGGATGTAGGTGACATAGACATAGGTCGGGACGGTCGTCGGTTCGCCGGTCATGGC
>NZ_JBEZJP010000587.1:0-3864 GCF_040653175.1 Actinomadura sp. NPDC048032 | reverse complement strand
GGGCGGGGGCCCCGTCCGGCCTTCGTTCTGCCGGTCAGCCGGCGTGGCGGGTCTGAGTGGGGACGTTGAAGCCGTTGACGCGGACGTCGGGCTTGGCGGACGTGGCGGCGTAACGGGCGGTGATGGTCTGCTCCTCGCCGGGCCAGAGCGTGACGTCGTTGTCGCTCCAGCGGATCGGCAGCACCTGCTTGCCGCCCGCGAACAGGTCGGCCCGGGTGAACAGGGCGGGGGTGCCGCCGTGGCCGACGTTGCGGACGGTCACGCTCGTCACCATCTCGCGGCCCTCGCGGTGGGTGGCGGCCTCGACCTTGATGTCGGCGGACCCGAGCGAACGCAGGCCGGTCAGGTCGGCGTAGCCGTCCTTCTGGAAGACCGCGAACCCGTTGGACGGGGTGTACTGGCCGGGCGCGTGCGTCTTCGGCCAGTCGACCTTGTCGGCCTTCGTCGACAGCCAGTACACGTTGCGGCTGACGACCTCGGAGCCGCGGGTGAGGGTGAGCTTCTCGAAGTAGGTCGTGGAGATCCCGGCCGGGACCTTCGGGCGCAGCACCGTCCGGACGTCCTGGCTGCCCAGCGCCCCGACGGGCGCGGTGGCGGTGGCGCGGACCTTACCGTCGAGGTCGATGATCTGGGCGGTGGCGCGCAGGCCGTCCTGCCGGGCGCCGGTCAGGTTGGCGACCTTGACGGAGCCGTCGTCGTAGGAGTACATGACGTGAAGGGGCTCGTTGGCCTTCTTCGCTCCGAAGTAGACGCCCGGCTGGTCGAAGTCGGTGCCGTACATGCTCCACTGGAGCGACGGCCACGCCTTGTTCAGCATCCAGTAGATGATCCCGGTGCTCGGGTTCGCCTTGTCGGTGGAGTTGCCGACGTACGACTCGAACTGCGCGCGGGTGACCTCGTACTGACCGAGCTGGACGGTCTTCTGGTAGGAGGCGGCGTCCTTCCAGGGGCCGTACCGGTGCCACAGCGGGGTGTTGTAGACGCCCATCCGGGACAGGCGCGTGTAGTCGGAGTAGAAGAACGTGTGGTACATGTCCTGGCCGGCGGTCTGGCCCTGCGCGGTCGCCGGGTCCCAGATCTTCTTCTGCTCGTCCGGGGGGAGGAAGCGGTTCAGCGAGTCCTGCGTCGGGATGGTGTTCCCGGTGCTGACCTCCGTGTCGAACCCCCAGGCGCTGCCGGTCATGCTGAGCGTCGGGTCGTCGGTGTTGACGGTCTCCCGCCTGTTGTTCCACAGGGCGTTGGGCGGGAAGTAGTTGTAGCCGCCCTCCTTGGTTCCGGCGGGGCCGAGCTTGGGCGACGCCTTGTACTCCGCCGCGGCGACCTGCGGGAGCCGGAAGTCGGCCCGCTCGAACGCCTTCAGGTAGAGGGCCTCCTTCTCCGGGTCGGGCGCGTCGTCGCTGCCCTGGAAGAAGGTGAAGACGCTCGGGTGGTCGCGGAGCCGCTCCGCCATCGTGCCCGCCTGGTTGGACGCGTTGGCCTTGACGTCGTCCGACCAGGTCGACGACTTGCCCTCCCAGAGGGCGCAGCACTGCCAGCCCGGCATCGCGAGGACGCCGGCCTTGTCGAGCTGGGCGAACATGTCGTCGGGCGGGAAGTTGCCCTCGAACCGGACCGCGTTCAGGCCCATGTTCCGGATGTAGGAGATCTGGTCGGAGACGTTGGACGGGGAGTAGCGCAGGAAGAGGTCCGGCGACCATCCGGCGCCGCGGATGACCAGCGGCTTGCCGTTGACGATGAACTGCCGGTAGCCGTCCTTGCCGTGGGTCTTGCCGGGGACGGGCTTGGTGAGCCGGGACGTCACCGTCCGGATGCCGAAGTCCTCGGCGGCGGCGCCGGACACCGTTCCGCCCACGGACGCGTTCAGCGCGAGGTGGTACATCGGCTGGGCGCCCATCTGGTATGGCCACCAAACGGCCGGGCGCACCAGGTGCAGGCCGGGGCAGTCCGCCTTGCCGATCGCGACGGTGCGGGTCGCGTGCGCGGGCACCGTGACCGTGGTCTTGCAGGCGATGCGGGCGGAGCCGCGCGTCACCGCGCCGGACACGACCACCCGCTGCGCCGACACGGTGTTGTTGCGCACGTCGGCCTTGACGGTCAGGTCGGCGGTGGACAGGTCGCGGGCGTTGTCCTGCAGGACGTGCAGGTTGCGGACCGAGACCGGGCCCTCCTGGACGATCTGCGGCGCGTACTGGAGCCCCGTGTTCTGGTCGGGCGCCATCGGGTTCCAGTCGACCTGGTTCTGGGTCAGGTACCGCATGGGCGTGTCGAACTTGGTGATGTCGGCGTCGTTGCGGGAGACGTCGAGCGCGATGGCGTTCGCCCCGTCCCGGACGTAGGGCGTGATGTCGTACTCCAGCCGGGCGTAGGAGCCCCGCAGCTGCGCGCCGCCGGCGATCTTCTTGCCGTTGATCCAGAGGTCGGCCTTTCCGGAGACGCCGTTCATCACCAGGAAGGTGCGGCCGCCCTTCCGGGGGTGGACGGTGAGCTGGTCGCGGTACCACCAGTTCACGTCGAACTGCTTGGTCGGGACCTTCGCCATGGTGTCGTCGTGGAAGATGTTCGGGTACCGGCCGTTCTCCAGCAGGCCCGCCATCAGCGTCTGGGGCCGGGACAGCGGCAGCCACCCCTTGGTCGCATAGTCCGGCATGGAGATCTCGGCGCCGGTGTCGTCCGTGTCGGCGGACGATCGGATCGCCCAGCCGGAGGTCAGCTCCGTGGTCCCGGAGGACCGGATCCTCTGGGCGGCGGGCCGGTGCCCGGCGAAGGCGTGGGCCGGCATCGCCGGGGCGAGCGTCCCGGCGAGGGCGAGCGCGGCGCACAGCGCCGTGGTTCGAGTCCTGGACCCGCTCATGTGTCCATCTCCCCTTCGTGCGGCCGGAGCCGGGCGCTTCCCGGGGGCCGATGACACCCATGCTCGGGCCGGAGGGGGCCCTCGGTCCGTAGGGGCAGGACGCCAATGGGGGTAGTGCTAGGCCCACTCCGCGATCTCGGGACGGTGGGCCGTGGACGTTCCGGCCTCAGCGGCTCAGGGCGGTCTCGTGGTCCACGTGCGACAGTTTCTCCGGGTTGCGCACGTGGTACGCGCCGGTGACGCAGCCGCCCTCGACCCGCACCGCCAACACGCCGTCGACCTCGCCGTCGACTCGGACGAGCAGCCCCGGGCCGCCGTTGACCTGCACCAGCTCGACCGACCTCTCGGCGTCGCGCTTCCACCAGCCCGCGGCCAGCAGGCGGGCCACGTTCTCCGCGCCCGAGACGGGCCGCGGCAGGGCGTGCCTCACTCCGCCGCCGTCGCTCAGGGCGACGACGTCCGGTGCGAGGATGTCGAGCAGGTTCTGCAGGTCGCCGGTCTCGACCGCTCGCTGGAAGGCCAGGAGCGCCGCTCGGGTCTCGGCCGGGGAGGCGACGCCGCGCGGCCAGCGCGCGGCCACGTGCGCCCGCGCCCGGTAGGCGAGCTGGCGGACCGCGGCGGGGCTCTTGCCGACGGCGTCGGCGATCTCGTCGTAGCCGAGGCCGAACACCTCGCGCAGCACGAACACCGCCCGCTCGGTCGGCGCGAGGGTCTCCAGCACCAGCAGCATCGCCATCGAGACGCTCTCGGCGAGTTCGACGTCCTCGGCCACGTCGGGCGTGGTCAGCAGCGGCTCGGGCAGCCACGGACCGACGTAGGACTCCTTGCGCCGGCCGAGCGCGCGCAGGCGGTCCAGCGCCTGCCGGGTGACGATCCGCACCAGGTAGGCGCGCTGCTCCCGCACGGTGGCCGTGTCGACGTCCACCCAGCGGAGCCAGGTCTCCTGCAGGACGTCCTCGGCGTCGGCGGCCGAGCCGAGCATCTCCCCGCCGGCTGGTACTGGACGCGCCGCG
>NZ_JBEZJP010000586.1:0-3869 GCF_040653175.1 Actinomadura sp. NPDC048032 | reverse complement strand
GGCGTGGGGGGGTTGTGCCGGTGCCGCCGCTGTCCGGGCAGGCGGTGGCACGGCGTGCGGCCCGTTCTTCTTCGTGGGACGGCGGGGCGGCGGCCGCTCCCGCGACCCTTAACGACCAAGCGCTCGCTTGACTCCGGACACGGCGGAACGGCACGGTGATGGTCCCCGACACGCGAGGAGCACCATGGCGCCGCTGGACGGACTGCGCGTCCTCGACCTGACGATGTGGCGGCCCGGGCCGTACGCGACGCAGCTGCTCGCCCAGCTCGGCGCCGACGTGATCAAGGTGGAGCCGCCCGGCGGGGAGCCGATGCGGATGTTCCGCGACCACTTCGACGTCCTCAACCGGCACAAGCGCGGCATGGTGCTCGACCTCAAGTCCGAGGACGGGCTCGCGGCGCTCAGGGAACTGGCCGCGGACGCCGAGGTCTTCGTCGAGGGGTTCAGGCCGGGCGTCGCCGAGCGGCTGGGCGTGGGCCACCGGACCCTCAGGGCGCTGAACCCCCGGCTCGTCTACTGCTCCATCTCCGGATACGGCGCGGAGGGCCCGCTCAGGGACGTTCCGGGACACGACATCAACTACCGCGCCCACGCGGCCGCGCTGCCCCCCGACGCCGTGTCGCCGGAGGCCGACGAGCTTCCCCTCGCGGACATGGCGGCCGCGACGACCGCCGCCTTCGCGATCACGGCCGCCTGCCTCAAGGCCCGCGAGACGGGGGTCGGCGACCGCATCGACCTCGGCATGGCGGACGTCCTGGCGCACTGGGTCGGCACCGTCCCGGCGGCGACCCGCCGGTCGGGCGCGGGGCCGGTGCCGGGCTACGGCGTCTACCCGACCAGGGACGGCCAGAAGATCACCCTCGGCGTCGTGTCCGAGGAGAAGCTCTGGGCGGCGACCTGCCGCGCGCTCGGCCTCGGCGAGCACGCCGCCGTCCCGTTCGCCGAGCGGCTCCAGCGGATCCGCGAGCTGGACGGCGCGGTCGCCGCCGCGGTCGCCGGGCTCACCCGGGAGGAGGCCGTCGAGCGACTGGCGCGGGCGGGGGCCCCGGTGGCGCCCCTGCTGTCCCGCGCCGAGATGCTCGAACTCGACCACTTCAGGGCGCGCGGGGTCCAGGACGAGGGTCCGGTGCGGACGGCCGTCCACCCGCCGCTCCCGCGGGGTGCGGTTCCGGAGCTGGACGAGCACCGGGGCCAGGGTTGGCGTCTCACGAAGTGATATACGGGTGGGATTGTCCGATCCCTTTGGCATGCTTGTGACGTGAACGCGCGTGCGATGAGTCCCGTCCTGGTCGGCAGGTCGGCCGAACTGCGGCAGCTGCGGGACGCCCTCGCCGCCGCGCCGGGCGCCGTGCTGCTCGGCGGCGACGCGGGCCTCGGCAAGACCCGCCTGGTCAGGGAGTTCAGCCGGGAGGCCGACGCCAGGACGCTGGTCGGCGGCTGCCTGGAGCTCGGTTCCGACGGCCTTCCCTTCGCGCCGTTCACCACGATCCTGCGCGGGCTCGTCCGCGACATCGGCGTCGACGGCGTCGCCGGGCTCGTCCCGCGCGGCGACACCGGCGCCCTGGCCCGGCTGCTGCCCGAGTTCGGGGAGCCGGAGAGCGACGCCGCGTCCGGCGAGGAGCGCGCCCGGCTGTTCGAGGTCGTGCTGACGCTGCTGGAGCGGCTCGCCGAGCGCGGCCCGGTCGTGCTCGTCATCGAGGACGCCCACTGGGCGGACCGGTCCACCCGCGACCTGCTGGCCTTCCTGATCCGCAATCTCGGCTCGGCGCCGCTGCTGATCGTCATGAGCTACCGGTCGGACGAGCTGCACCGCACCCATCCGCTGCGCCAGCTGCTCGCCGGGCTGGAGCGGCTCGAACGCGTCCGCCGGACGGAGATCGGCCGGCTGGCCCGCGCCGACGTCGCCGCGCTCGTCACCGAGCTGCTCGGCCACATCCCGCCGCCCGGCCTCGTCGAGCGGATCGAGGCCCGCAGCGAGGGCAACCCCCTGTTCATCGAGGCGCTGCTCGACGACGACGGCACGCTGGCCTGCGAGCTGCCCGAGTCGCTGCGCGACCTGCTGCTGGCGGGCGTCCAGCGGCTCCCCGAGGAGACGCAGGACGTCCTGCGGGACGCCAGCGGCGGCAGCACCCGCATCGAGCACGCGCTGCTGGCCGCGGTGTCCCGGCTCGACGACGCCGCGCTGACCCGCGTCCTGCGGCCCGCCGTCGCCGCCAACGTCCTGGTCGTGGACGGCGACGGCTACGCGTTCCGGCACGCCCTGATCCGCGAGGCCGTCCACGACGACCTGCTGCCGGGCGAGTACACGCGCCTGCACACCCGCTACGCCGAGGCCCTGGAGAAGGACCCCGGGCTCGTCCCCGCCCGGCGGCTCTGGGTCGAGCTGAGCTACCACTGGACGCAGGCCCACGACAGCACGTGGGCGCTGGTCGCGTCCTGGCGCGCGGCGCGCGAGGCCCGCAAGGCGGTCGCCTACGCCGAGTGCCTGGCGATGCTCGAACGCGTGCTCCAGCTGTGGGACAAGGTCCCCGACGCGGCGGAGCGCATCGGCGCCGACCACGTCTCGGTCCTGGAGGACGCCGCGAACGCCGCCGACCTGGCCGGCGAGTTCGACCGCGGCATCAAGCTCACGACCGCCGCGCTGAAGGAGGTCGAGGCCGCCGACGGCGAGCGCGACACCGCCCGCTGGGCGGCGCTGCTCGAACAGCGCGGCCGCATGCTCTACCACGTGGCGCGCCCCGGCTTCGTCGAGGACCTGCGCGCCGCGGTGGACGCGCTGCCGGCCGACCCGCCGACCATCCTGCGCGCCCGGGCCCTGTCCACGCTCGGCAACTACGTGCGCATCACCACCTCCATCGAGGCGGCCCGCGAGGCGGCGCTGGAGTCCCTGTCCATCGCGCGCGCCCTCGGCGACCCCGTCGCGGAGACCGAGGCGCTCATCACGCTGTTCTGCGCCGACATCGACTACGACGACGAGACGCGCCTCGCCGAGGTCGGGGAGAGCGCCGAGCGCAGCGGCAACCACCGGGTGCTGCTCCGCTACTACGTGATCAGGTCGCACTTCCTGGAGGGCTCCGGACGGCACGAGGAGGCCGCCGCCGTCGCCGGGCACGGCGCGGAGCTGGCCCGCCAGTACGGCGTGGGCCGCACGCAGGGAACGTTCCTGTCCATCAACGAGGCCGAGCCGCTGGTCTCGCTCGGCCGGTGGGACGAGGCCCTGGCCGTGATGAACCACGCCCTGGAGCAGGACCCCGCCATCACGACCCGCACCTCGCTGCTCGTCCTGTCCGGCTGGGTGGCGCTCGTGCGCGGCGACATCGCGACGGCCAAGGCGCGGCTGGCGAGGTCGCGCGAGATCATGAAGCTCAAGCTGAAGTGGATGAAGACGCAGGACTACTTCAGCACCCTGTGGCTGGAGGCGAACATCGTCTTCGCCGAGGGACGCCCCGAGGCCGCGCTGGCGGCGCTGGAGCCCGTCCTGCAGCACACCGGCATGCCGGACGACGCCCGCTACACCTGGCCCGCGCTCGTCGTGGGCGCGGCGGCCTGCGGCGAGATCGGCGCCACCGCCGAGGAGCGTCTGCGCCGCCTGGAGGAGCGCGCCGCCGCCCTCGGGACGAGCGGCCCGCTCCAGCACGCGCACTGCCTCACGTTCGCCGCCGAACTGTCCCGGGCGCGCGGCATCCTCGACCGGGCCGCCTGGGAGGAGGCCGCGGCCGCGTGGGAGGACCTCGGCAACCCCTACTACCGGGCGCGGGCCCTGGCCCGCGCGGCCGCGCGACCCGTACCGGTAGGGGCGGCCCCGGCCGCCGAAGGCGATGCGGTCGTCGGCGGTGCGCTGCGCGTACATGTAGTAGTGCGCCATGTCG